>JAIRZX010000656.1 GCA_031267005.1 Deltaproteobacteria bacterium | reverse complement strand
GACGCTGACGCTGACGCTGACGCTGACGCTGACGCTGACGCTGACGGCGTGGCGCGGTTTGCTTTATCCTGCCTTTGACCTGAAACGCCTTTGCGCGTTTCCGCCTCGATAGACAAATTTGATCCACTCATTTTTTAAATGACGTGAACTGGGCATCATTGGGATTGCGTTTCGAAAATTTTAAATTATTTTCATTTTTTTCATTGAAAATGTTCAAACTCCTTGCAAGCTCTTTGACAGATTCAGAACATGATTATCATTAGATGGCAACCAATAAATTTAACCTAGACAGAACTCTAATAACTGTTATAAATTTTAATGATTGACTGATATAATTTTAAACATTTTCAACAGTTTACTCCCTATTAAATACCACATTATATCCAATTAATTCGTAACCATAAAAATATTTTCATTTTAGTTTAATTTGAGAAAGGCGTGGCATTTAATCCTTTTAAAGAAAGACCATATTTTAGATATTATTGGTATTTCAATTAAACATTAGAAACAGCGTGGCAGGAAATCCTCATACAGCAAGTCCATATCTTGGATATTATTCGAATATTTAATTGGAATAACAATATTATAATATTTAATGATAATTGGAAAAAATTTCTTTTCTCTATCCAAGGCGTAATTCTTGTACGCTTCAAAAAGCGTTTGACCGATGCCGGGTCCCGTGATTTCGCTTGGAAGCGTCGGCTTCACCGCTTTCCCGCTCCCCGGCTCCCGGTAGCCGTTATGCAATCGCGGTTCCCTTCTCTGCGGTAACGTTGCGGCCAGGACTCCTGCGTTGTCGGCCAGCGGCGCGGGGTTGCCAGGGGAGCCGTTTTTTTCCGGGAACTTCAGGCCGTGCGGTTCGCGTCTCGCCGAACGGCTGGGATCTCCGTCGGCTTCCGGCAAAGAGGTTTTCCCGGCGGCATCGCGCTCCGGATTTAAGCCGGTCCGGAAAGAATCCTGGCCGTCCCGCCCGAACTCCCATACCGGATCCGGATTAAAAAACCCTTTCGGGGAGCCTGCGCTAAAAGGGGGGGGCTAAGCTCCGGGGGTTCCGGCGGGCCGTTTCGCGGGAAGCCGGGGTCCACCGTCCAGTGGCGAAGCCCAGGAATTCAGCGGGGATGACCCTTAGGCTTCCGGGAGGGGGGCCGCAGTACACGCAGGGCGGCGGGCCCGAACCCGTCTTCCGAAGACGTCAGCGGCTCCGCGCATTAAGGTGCCGACACCGCCGCGCCTTTAGGCGCCGACACCGCCGCGCCTTTAGGCGTCAGCGCCGCCGCGCCTTTCCCGTCCGCCCGCCCGCGGCTCCGCGTGCGCCCTCCGTTCCCGGACCGCCTCCAACGGACGCGGCCAGGAGCCTCGCCCTGGCTTCGGCTTCCCCCATGCCCTCCACACGCACGGTCTTGGAGCGGCTCGCGAGCCCGGAGGCCACGGCCACGTCCCGCGGCTTCAGGCCGAGCGTCCCGGCCAGGAACTTCACGAGCGACGCGTTGGCCTTGCCGTCCACGGGAGGGGCCTTGATGGAGACCGCTATCTCGTCGCCCTTCATGCCGCGCACCCGGTCCTTGGGTGCCCCCGGCGAGACCCGCACCCGGATGCGGCAGGAGCTAGCGTCCCCCGAACCCATACGCGTGGGCCCAGGTGGCGGTCAGGAGCTGGAAGTTCTGGAGGACGACCGCGTAGAATATAAGGAGGAAGGCTATGAACAGCACCGCCCTCAGATCCAGCCCCCACGGCCCCTTGGGGAACCAGTTCCGTAAGGGCGCCAGGAGCGGCTCGGTGGCTCCGTAGACGATAAGCGCCAGCGGGTTGTACGGGTTGGGCTTCATAAGCGACAGGACCGCCCTGGCCGCCATGATTACCAAGAGGAGCATCGTTATGTTTTTCACGACTTCCAAAAGGCAGTAGAAGAAGACGGGCAGGAGCACCATCGCCGAGGTCCCTGCGGCGAGGGCCTGGGAGCCCTGCAGGCAGAAGGAACCGGCGAAGAACAGGAAAAGGAGGAGAATGACGGGCGAGAAGTCGAGGCCCCCCAGCGTGAGGGGGCAGAGCCGCCTGGTGAAATTCAGGGCCGGGTCCGTGGCCTGCCTGAGCCTCCTCATGAAGGGGGACGACGGGTTCGCGGCAAACCAGCTCGCGAATATGCGCAGGAGCACGATCCACCCGTAGATCTGAATGAGCACGTACAGAAAGTAGCCGACCGACCTTATCATGCTCCCCGCGTCCTCCTGTCCGCTTGCTAGCCCGGCCGGCCCCGCCCGGGGCGGTTTCCGCTCGGCCCGGGGCGCCTTTGCGGCCCCGTGGGCCGCTTTCGGTTTTACTCGGCGCGGCTCCGGACGCGCCTCGTGGCCCCCGGAAGGCCGGGGGCATTGTACCGCAAAACCGCTCCCGGCCGCCGGTTTTTTTCCGCCGCCCGCTCCCTGAAGGGAATAGGCCCCCGCCAGTCCCCAGGCGCGGCGGTTCCGGCCGGGGGAGCGGAGGTTCGGTTCCGGCCGGGGGAGCTCGCCGCCGGGGTACGGGGCCCGGGTACCCTGGGGCCGCTCCCTCCGCGCCTTCAGGCCACCCCAGCCCCCAGGCAGTCGTGGATATGGACAACGCCGAGCGGGACCCCTTCCGGGGAGACGACGAAGGCGTTCGTTATGCCTTTTGCCTCCATCACCGCCAAGGCCTTGGCGGCCAGGGTCTCCGGGGCGAAGGAGACGGGGCGGGGGGTCATGACCTCCCCGGCGGGTGACTTCAGAAGGTCCGGGCCCATGTGGCGCCTCAGATCCCCGTCGGTAATGATGCCGGCGAGCCTCCCGCCCTCGACTATGCCGACGCAGCCCAGGCGCTTGGCCGTCATGGTGACCACCGCGGCGCTCATCGGGTCCCCCGGGGAAGCCAGGGGCATCTCGTCCCCGGCATGCATGAGATCCGAGACCGACATGAGCCTGGTCCCGAGCTTGCCGCCGGGGTGGTACTGCCTGAAGTCCTCCGCGGTGAAGCCCCGGGCCGAGAGCAGGGCCAGCGCCAGCGCGTCCCCCCAGGCCAGCATCATGGCAGTGGAGGTGGTGGGCGCGCAGCCTAAGGGACAGGCCTCGGGCACCTCCGGGAGCGCAGCCACCACCTCGGAGTGCCGGGCCAGCATGCTGGACGGGCAGGCGGTGACGCCCACGACGGGTATGCGGAAACGGGCGCAGAAGTTCAATATGGCGGCGAGCTCCTGCGTCTCCCCTGAGTTGGAGTAGGCGACGAGCACGTCCTTCCCCGGCGCCAGCATCCCCAGATCCCCGTGCCCGGCCTCCGACGGGTGTATGAAGAAGGCGGGCGTGCCGGTCGAGGCCAGGGTGGCGGCGGTCTTCCTGGCCACGTGCCCGCTCTTGCCCATGCCGGTCACGGCGGTCCTGCCCGTGGTTGCGAGCACCAGTTCGACGGCCCTGGTGAAGTTTCCGTCCAGGGACCGGGCCAGGAGCTCCAGGGCCCTGGACTCGGCCATGATAACGGACGCGCCGTCGGGGACGCGGTCTGTCTCGGCCATTTCATGTGCCTTTCCGGGGCGGCTCCCCCGGTGAATATAGGAGCCGGCCTCGCGGCTGTCAAGGACTGGGGCGACGGGCGGAGGCACCGTCGATGTGGGCTGTGGAACGAGGCGGTCGCAACGCGGCGGGGCGGCCACGGGATGGTTGCGTGAGGGTTCTGGCAGGGCAAGCCAAGGCAGGGCAGGGCAAGCCAAGGCAGGGCAAGCCAAGGCAAGGCAGGGCAAGCCAAGGCAGGGCAAGGCAAGACAAGCCAGGGCAAGGCAGGGCAAGGCAGGGCAGGGCAAGGCAGGGCAGGGCAAGGCAGGGCAAGCCAAGGCAGGGCAAGGCAGGTCAATCCAAGCCAGGGCAAGGCAGGTCAATCCAAGGCAGGGCAGGGCAGGGCAAGTAAAGGCAAGCCAGGGCAGGGTAAGGCAATTGGACCGGCGGCGGCAGGGCGAAGCTGTGCAGCGCGGGTCGCGGTCGCGCTTCGTCCCCTTAGCCGCGCTTACGGCGGCGGTGCGCCCGCCCGTACTCCCAGGCGGCCTGCGCCACGGTCCGGCCTTTGCCGTCGGCCAGCTCCAGGCGGTCGAACCCCTCGGGGAGCCGGCCGTTCTCGGCGGCGGCGTGGGCTACGGAGCGCCCCTCCCCGTCCGGCATCTCCCAGGCGTCGAAGCTCTTGGGGAGCGGCCCCTCGGCGACGGCCGCGTGGGCCACGGTGCGCCCCTTGGAGTCGGCCAGCTCCCAGCGGCTGAAGTCCGGGGGGAGATGGGAGCGGGCGGCGGCGGCGTGGGCCACCGTCCAGCCGTCCTTGTCCGCGAGCGCCCAGAGGTCCAGCCCCGGGGGCAGCGTTCCGGACAGGGCGGCCTCGTGGGCTACGCTGCGGCCCGTGCGGTCGGAAAGCTTCCAGCCGTCGAAGCCTTCGGGCAGGTTCCCCGCGGCGGCCGCGTCGTGGGCGACGGAGCGGCCCTTGCGGTCGCTTAACTCCCAGCGGCAGAAAGAGGAGGGGAGCATCCCCGCCGCCTGGGCCTCGTGGGCTACGGTGCGGCCGGAGCGGTCGGCGAGCTCCCAGAGGTCGAAGCCCTCGGGGAGCTTGCCGCGCCTGGCCGCCTCGTGGGCTACCGTGCGGCCCGAGACGTCTGCGAGCTCCCATCGGCCGAAGCCCGCCGGGAGCCTGCCCCGCCGGGCCGCGGCGTGGGCCACCGTGCGCCCGAAGGGATCGGCCAGCTCCCAGCGGTCGAAGCCCTCCGGGAGCCTGCCCGCCTCGGCGGCGGCGTGGGCAGCCGTCCTTCCCTCGCGGTCGGCCAGTTCCCAGCGGCTGAACCCGGGCGGGAGCCTGCCCGCCTCTGCGGCGGAGTGGGCCACGGTGCGGCCCATCCCGTCGGTGAGGCTCCACGCAGAGAAGCCTTTCGGCAGGGTGCCCCATTTGGCGGCCTCGTGGGCCGCCGTGCGGCCCTTGAGGTCCGCCAGTACCCATTCCTTGAAGCCGGGGGGCAGGGTAGCCCGGTAGGCTGCGGTGTGGGCCACGGTACGGCCGTCCCGGTCTGCCAGCTCCCAGCGGCTGAAGCCGGGGGGTAGCGCGCCCCGCGAGGCGGCGCGGTGGGCTACGGTCGTGCCGAACTCGTCGGCCAGATCCCAGCGGTCGAAGCCCGCGGGAAGGCGGCCCTCCAGCGCCATGCGGAAAATTTCATCCGAGGGAATCTCGCCGCGCTGGGGGGGTGTTGCTGCAGCTCCGACGGCTGCGGCGGGCCCCCGCCCGCCTCCGGGCTCGGCCACGCTCCCGGCGGCCGGGCCGCCCGCGGCAGGCAGGGCATCGGAAGGCCGGGTGACGTCCTTTTCCGAGGCCGCGCCGGTCCCGACTCCGGCCCCGGCCTCCACAGCCACGTCGAGGCGATTCGGGCAGCATCCCCCCGGCAGCCTGCCGGCCTCGGCGGCCTCCATGGCCGCCGTGCGTCCGGAGGGGTCCGCGAGGCCCCAGGCGCCGGAGCCCTCGGGCAAATAACCCCTCCGGGCGGCCTCGTGGGCGACCGTGCGGCCCGAATCGTCGGCGAGCGCCCAGCCGCCGAAACCTTCCGGGAGCCTGCCCCTGCAGGCCGCGACGTGGGCGACCGTGCGGCCCTCCGGCCCGCGGAGGTCCCACAGCCCGAAGCCGGGCGGGAGCGTCCCCGCCAGGGCCGCTGCGTGCGCGACGCTCCAGCCGTCCCCGTCCAGGAGGCCCCACTGCGTGAACCCCTCGGGGAGATTCCCCCGCAAGGCGGCGGCGTGGGCGACGCTGCGGCCCTCCCCGTCCCGGAGCTCCCAGAGGCCGAAACCGCCGGGGAGCGCTCCTGACCGGGCCGCGTCGTGGGCCACCGTGACTCCCCGCCGGTCCGCGAGCTCCCAGCCCCGGAAGCCCTCGGGAAGGCGGCATGCCGTTGCCGCTGCGTGCGCAACCGTGCGGCCCCGCCTGTCGGGGATATCCCAGCGCCAGAAGCCAGCGGGAAGCGTTCCGGCGCGGGCGGCGGCATGGGCAACGGTCTCGCCGTCGGGCCCGCGCAGGGCCCAGTTCTCGAAGCCCTCGGGGAGGGTACCCTCCGCCGCCTGGCGGAAGGGGTCCGCCTCCGGGCGTCTCTCGGCCATTCGCGCCTCCCATCCCTGGTCCGCCGCGCCGGGCGCAGTCCGGGCGCAAGCGGTGCCGTAACCCGGCCTGGCTTCCCGGCGGCGGCGCGCCTCCCACCCTGAACAGGACGAAAATGACGATTCATATTACCACACGGGGGGC
>JAIRZX010000643.1 GCA_031267005.1 Deltaproteobacteria bacterium | reverse complement strand
CCCGCCGCCCCCCCCCCAGGCCCGCCACGCCCTCAGCGCCCGCCTCCTCACGCCTGCCCCCCCCCTGACCGCCTCGCCCTCATCGCCCGCCTCCTCCCGTCTGCCTACCTCCCCCATGACTGCCTCGCCCCAATCGCCCGCCTCCTCCCGCCTGCCTACCCCCCCATGACCGCCTCGCCCCAATCGCCCGCCTCCTCCTGTCTGCCTACCCCCCCCACGACCGTCTCGCCTTTGCTCACGGTCCCCACTCTTGTCAGACGGCAGATTCCTTCTAGACCGACGCAGGACCTCCACTCTTGAGCCAGTGAATGGAGACAGAGAAAAATATCGATTTTCAAATATTTTTTTCTCCAAATCTGGCATGTCAAATATTAGCATTACTGCCCATCTTCTTTTAGATATTTTTGATCATCGGCATTTTAAAGTAATAATATTGGGAATAAGGATTGAGAACTGTGGTTAAAGCCGGTAAAGCCGGTAAAGCCGGTAAATCAGGTTTAGGTTTTGAGCTTTGAGACCATTTAGAATATTGTGAATAATCATAACATTCACGTTCTGAGATGGCGCGGAAGGCTTGATTAGAGTAATCGCCATTGGCTAAATTTAATTGTTGCGTTGCTTTGAAATGATTTATTATGCGTTGCCTAAAATACGCAAAATCATTGGCTATATGGGTCATTGCATGAAAAGTATTTGTCATATTGACGTCGGAGATACATTCCAAATCTGGCGTTGGCTTTTGATTTTAGTCACTAGCTAAAAAGTGTCAGAGATTTACTTAGATCATAAGCCCATGAAAATTGCCATTTTTGAGAATATCATGAATTAAGTGAAGAAACTGAAGCAAGAAGGCAGAAGAGAAAATTGTTTCATACAACTTAGATTGAAATATTTCCGTAATTTAAAAAAAATATTATGATAACAAAATCTAAATATTTCAAAGTATTCCAGACAAACAATCAATATGCCTAATAGTTTAAACCGAATCATAACAGGCTGACGGTTGACAAGATAAATTATTTAAATATAGTTGGATGGTAATCATTTTTGGTTACTTTGACAAGGATCAAAAATTTTGTCAGGCTGGATGCCAGGATTACTTTCTGGAAGATTATAGGTTATAGGAACAGCCATGGTTGCAACAGGCTTGGCAACGTCTCGTTTCGTCTGAAAACGCCGTTTTGCCGCCAGGGCCTTTGTTGATAATGGCTGGAAACGAGCGCTTTACGAGATGTAAAAAATGGAATTTCCGGAAGCTTACAAAGCTAGCCAAAACCATGCAAGGATTGAGTAAGTCGGTTATTGTTGGGGGAGTCAGAAACACTAAATAGCGCAAGGAGTTTAACATCAGTAATTCCCTTTGGCGTCGGCTCTTTCTCAAGATTTCGAAGACTCCGGGAAAACAGCTGCTATTCGCAGGCAGCTAGTTAAATCCTGTTATGAATTACGGTTCGAAAGGCGAGCTTCCGTATCCGTCCCGCGGCGGCCTGAGTGGCATCGTATTGCGGCGGGGCGGGACCTGAATGCAATTCCTTATCTGCACGTGATTCCTGCAGATGACGAACGGCACGAAACAACAAGTGATACGCGCGAGTAAGTGTGGATGACTCGCATATTGCCCCTTGTTGTCGGTGTTTTTGAAGCTTGACGGACGGGACAGCTAGTTTCGAGGGATCAATATCAGTGGGAGGCGCAACAACTATTTCCGGAAACACGTAAGTATACGCCGTGTAAGCTGGTTTTTGCGTACGCGCTCCGTTGGCGAGGCAATTAAGGGATTTTCCCCGTGGAGCCTTGCATCAAGACAATCCGAAAATCAGGAAAGACCTCCCGGAGCGGGCGGTTCGGTTAAGCCCGCAGCGTGAAGTGACCGGCGTCAAGCCGTCAGCCGTAGCCGATTTAAT
Source organism: Deltaproteobacteria bacterium (assembly GCA_031267005.1). Lineage (GTDB taxonomy): Bacteria > Desulfobacterota > Desulfarculia > Adiutricales > Adiutricaceae > JAIRZX01. Next base: position 8,960 of record JAIRZX010000643.1, on the reverse strand, counting down.
CAAAGCTAAAGAACATGGAGGAATAAGGCATGCATCCCAAACGCTTGTTCGTGTCGGCGGAAAGCCGACTCCCGGTCGGATTTCTTTTCGCCGTTGCGGTTTTGGCAGTTGCGGCCGCGTTAACGATATGTTCGACTGCCGTTTCCGCCGATACGCTTGTTCTTGAGAACGCGACGGACCTGGCGCCCAACACCCTGGACGCCATTACGTTTGGCGGTGCGAGCAAGGATCCCGTAGGAAACGGGACCATCGGAGTGGTTGTAGTCAGGGGGGGGGTGCCGCAACAGCCATTAGCCTCAGGCAATACGGTCATCGTCCGGACAAATGCCGGGTCGAGGAGCGTGATAGGCGGCGCTACGCTTCATGCCGGGTTTACCGGTGACGCGCACGGAAACAGGGTGATAGTAGAAGGGTCGTTCTCCGTCGGAGAGTTGGTCGGGACGACTAACAGGGGGAGCGTCTTGGGGGGGGCGGCCCTCGCGTACGGCGCAGGCAACTATTCCGGGGACGCTTACCAGAACTTCGTCGAGCTGGGAACGGGCGCCACTGTCTACCGGCAGGTGATAGGCGGCATGGGCGTCACGGGAAACGGCTGGGGGAACACCGTACTGATACGGGACGCCAAAGTCGGCGGTGACGTATTCGGCGGCATCGGAGGCCAGGGGGCATGCAACGTCTCGGGGGGTTGCGACGCGTACGACAACTTCGTGGACATTTATAAGGTCGGGGGAGTCTCGCTTCCCGGAGTGGGAGCGGTATCCGGCGGATCGTCGGATTACGGCAACTCCTTGCGGAATACCGTCGTGTTCCGCGACGGGATTGTGCAAAATCAGATATTCGGAGGCGTAACATACTCCGTCTCGGCAGCCGACGCGCGGGACAACTCCGTAATTTTCTCCGGTGGCGAAACCGACCGCATCTACGGGGGAGTGACGTACTCGGGAGTTGCCGCCAACGCCAGCGGCAACAGTGTCACAGTATCCGGCGGAAAGGTCGCTTCCGCGATTTACGGGGGCGCCACTAACTTCGGGCAGGCCATAAACAATACCGTAACGCTTTCCGGCGCGCCCGTCCTTTCGGGGCGGGTTTACGGGGGCGGAATAGCGTCGGCAGGCACGCCGGCCGACGTCTTTACGGGAAACACCTTGAAACTCGAGCAATACGCGGGAACCGGCGCCCTCTCCGAGATCGGGGGGTTCCAGTTCATCGAGGCGTCCCTCGGCGCCTCTGCGGCGCTCGCGACCGCTCCGGTCTTGACGACCGACACGCTCAACCTTATGCCCGGCCCCGGCGGGACCGCCGTCACGCGCGTGGAGCTGGCCGGTGGCTCCGCGCCGCTTCTGCATCCTTCGGACAAAGTGATTCTGATCAAAGCCCTCGTCTCCGTCAACAACGGCTTTTCAGGAGCGGGGGCCAAGTCGGTCACCGGGCGGCAGGGCGATCTCATCCTCTACGACATGACCTATACGGCGGATCTCCCGGACGGGTTGGTCCTCAATGTGAACGGCGTCCGCTTGGCCCCGGAATCCGTCGCCCTCTCCGAGGGCTTCCTGGCGGGGGCGGCCTTCCTCGACGCGGGCTTCGACCTGGTGGCGGGGGAGGCTATGGAGGACGCCGTAAGGGCCGCCAAGGGCGCAGGGTCCGAACGCGGCTTCAGGGTCTTCGCCGCCGCCTCGTACGGGAAGAACCGCTACGATACGGGATCGCACGTGGACGTGACGGGCTTCAACGCGGTCGTCGGCGCGAGCAAGGCTTTCGCGATTGACGGCGGGCCGACTTTGACGCTGGGCGTGTTCGGGGAGTTCGGCGACGGGGAATACGACACCTACAACGACATCCCCGGCCGCGCAGCCCTGGAAGGGGAAGGCGATTTGACCTACGCAGGGGCGGGGTTGATGCTCCGGGCCGACTTCCCCGACACAGGGCCCGGGCACTTCCACGTCGAGGCCGGGGCCCGCTTCGGGCGGGCGGACAACGACTTCGAAACCCGGGGCTTTAGCGGGGCCGTCACCAAGTATTCACTCAAATCCGACTATTTCGGGGCCTTCTTCGGCGTCGGCTACTTCCACAGGGCAACCGACAGCCTGACGCTCGACTACTACGCCCGTTACTTCTGGACCCGGGTCGAGGGAGGCAGCGTCCGGCTCCCGGCGGGGGACGAGGTCAAGTTCGACGACATGGACACCCACCGGGTCCGCGGCGGGGTCCGCGCCACTCTGGACACCGGGAGCTACGCCAAGGTCTTCTTTGGATTAGGGGTGGACTACGCTTTCTCCGGGTCGGCGTCAGCTTCCGCCTACGGCATGCCTGTCCGAGAGCCTGAACTCAAGGGGGCCTCCGGCTTCGGCGAGCTGGGAGTCGTCATATCGCCGGAGAACACGCCGTTTTCTGTTGAGATAGGCGTCCAGGGAAGCTTCGGGAAGCGCAAGGGACTGGCCGGATCAGCTGTGTTCCGCTTCGATTTCTGACGGCTCGGCTTTAATCGCCAGGGAGGCGCCGGACCCTTTCCCTGGCAGTCCGACGCCTGCGGGCAAACGCGAGAAGGTGTCCCTGGGCGGCATTTTCCGTGCCGTGCAGGGACGCTCGCGGGCGGTTTCCCTTAAGTCGAGCCCAAGGAGCGCCTATCGGCCTTCAGCGCCGGTTTTCAGCGGGTTGTCAGCTCCGGGTCAGTTCCGCCGCTCGTAAGGGCAAAGCCCGGATGGTTCTTATAGGCGGGAACGCGCTTTTCCCAGCGGGAAGAGCGGATATAGGGAAGATGGGCTGAAGCGTCTTAGTTCTCGCGGGAGGCCGCGCGGCGCCATTTCGGGCCCAGTCAAAGGACCGGGGAGATTTTCAGCCCCTTTCCGCGGGAGTGTCTCCCCCCGCCGTATCGTTTTCGCCGGGAGCGTTCCCTTCCAGAGCGTCAGGTTCGGCGTTCAGGGCGGGCGGCCCCTCCAAGCCTTCGAAATCTTCCGGGGCAAGGGCCTCAGAGGGGGCGGGGGCGCCAGCGTAGTTCCCGGCGCGTCCGGTCGCCATGGCAGTAGCGGCCTCGGGCTCCCCAACGCCTTTCCCCGCGCCGAAAGTACCGTCGCCTTCGGAGTTAAGGGAACTGCTGGCGCCGCTAGAGCCGTCGGAGGCACCGGCGCCGGTGGAGCTGTCGGACACGGCGGAGCTGACGGACCCGGCGGAGGCGACGGAGTTGCAGAGGGTTGCGGAGCCTAAGCCCCCGGCGGAGCCTGCGGAATCGGCTGAATCGGGGGGAAAGGCGCCTCCGGCCCCGGCGGCGCGCCTGCCGGACGCGCCCGCCGTCCGGTCCGGCTGGCGGCTTCTGGCGTCCGTTCCGTTTCGCTGGCCGCTTGCGGAGTTTTCCGCGAGAACCGAGGCGGATCCGGAAAGAAGGCCGGAAAGCCTCGTGCGGAACTCCGCAAGGGCTTCGGGGGCGATAGGCGCCGCTTTGAGCATCTCGGAATCCGAGGCCCCGGAGAGGTCTTCCAGGGTGGGGCGGAGCTTCAACAGGGACTTCAAGCGGGCCGGCCCCAGGCCCTTGATTCCGGAGAAGGCCGACATGGCCATTGCCTTGGAGCGCATGCCGTGGTGGTATGTCCGGGAAAACCGGTGGGCCTCGTCGCGGAGCTTGGCCAGAATCAGGAGCCCGGCCGATCCGGGCTTTAAATCCGCCGGGTTCCGGCGGCCGGGCAGGAATATCCTGTCCGGGCCCCTGTGCAGGCGGTCTTTGGTGATGCCGCACATGGGCGGGCGGCTGACGCCCAGGTCCTGGAAAGCCTTCAGTGCGGAAGAAAGCTGGCCCAGGCCCCCGTCCAGCACCAGCAGGTCCGGCGGAGGCCACTTGGCCGGATCCCTGCCGGGACGGAAGCGGCGGCGCATGACCTCGCGCATGCCCTCGTAGTCGTCCCCGCCCTTGGCCTCCTTGATCTTGAAGACCCGGTACTGGGATTTCCTGAAGTCCCCCTCCTCCATGACCACCATGCCGGCTCCGGCGGCCTCGCCCTGGAGGTGGGCCAGATCGAAGCACTCCAGGCGCCTCGGGATCTTGTCCAGGTACAGCTTGGCCTTTAGTTCCGCCAAAGCCCCCGTCGTCTTGGCCATCCTCGCCAGGCGCTCGGAAAGCGTCACCCGGGCGTTCTCGGCGGCCATCTCGAGAAGCTTCGCCGGGTCCCCGCGCTTGGGGGCCAGGAACTTTACCGCCTTCCCGGCCAGGCTCTGGAGGTACTCCGCGAGGGCCCCCTCCTCTTCCCGGGGAAGGGCCAAGGGGACAAGGATCTCCGGGGGCGGGGCGTTTTTCTGGCCGTAGTACTGGGCTATGAGGGCCGCCAGGACCTCCGGGGCCTCCTCCTCGGCCGGGGCCCCGTCCGCCATGAGGGGCTGGCAGCCGGTAACCGCGCCGCCGCGGACGTTCAAGACAGCGCCGCCCGTGAAGCCGCCCTCCCTGGCGAGCGCCCAGGCGTCCAAATCCCTGTCCCCGAAACTGGCCACGAGCTGGCGCTCCAGGGTGCGCTCGAGATCGTACGCCCTGTCGCGGAGAACGGCCGCGGCCTCGAAATCGAAGGCGTCCGCCTTGCGCTTCATCTCGGACTTGAGCCCCTTCAGGAGCTCCTCGCGCCTGCCTCGGAAAAAGAGCCTCACGCCGTCCGTTATTGAGCGGTATTCCTCCTCGGTGTAGTCCGGGCGGCAGGGCCCGCAGCAGAGCCCCAGCTGGAAGTTAAGGCAGGGCCGTGCGACCTTCTTCACGTCCGGCCTCCGGCAGCGCCTCAGGGGGAAGAGCCGGGAGACCATCTTTAAAGTCTGCCCCAGCGCCCCCGCGCTGGGGAAAGGGCCGTAGATGACGGAGCCGTCCCGGGCGGGCCTCCTCACTATCTCCAGCCTCGGGAAAGGCTCGTTTACGCTGAGCCTCAGCGACGGGTATGTCTTGTCGTCCCTCAAGAGCACGTTGTAGCGGGGTTTGTGCTTCTTGATGAGGCTGTTTTCGAGGATAAGCGCCTCCTTTTCCGTGTTGGTGACCACGAATTCGAAGGACCTTATCCTCGACACCAGGAGCCCGATGCGGGGAGTGAGCCCCGTCGCCCTGAAGTAGCTCGAAACCCTCCTCGGCAGGATCTTCGCCTTGCCGACGTAGATGACCTTGGCCTTGGCGTCCAACATCAGGTACACCCCCGGCGAGGCGGGGAGGGCAAGGGCCTGTTTGTGGAGCCGAGGTATCTGGGGGTTCCGCAGGCAGCCTTCGTGCTCCCCGGGTTCCCCGGCCTTTCCGTGGCCTTCGGTCCCGTTGGAATCCCCGGACTTCTCAAGTTCCTCGGGATCCCTGGCCTTTTCGGAATCCGGGGGCTCCTCGGTTCCACCGGCCTTTTCGGGCTCAACGGGAGCCACGGGCTCCCCCGTATTTACGTAACCTTCGGGTTCCTCTGACTTTACGGGGCCCTCTAGCTTTCCGGGCTCCCCGGCCTTTCCGGGCTCCCCGGCCTTTCCGGGTTCCTTCGGCGCCTCCGCGCGGCAGGAACCGCCGCCGTCGCGGACGGGGGCGGCGGAAGCGACGCGGTCCGGGGATGGTCCTGCGCGGGCCGCCGAATCCCCAGGGTTTTTTTGGGACAGGGTATCAGGCGAACCCGGCGGGCCGGCCGGAACCGGGCGGCCTTCGGGGGGTCGATGCTCCGGAAGGCCCGGACTTTCCCCAGAACCAGTAAACGCTTGGGGTTCAAGGGAGCCCGGGCGCGCAGGGGACGGGTTTCCCCCGGGCGTTTCTGCGCAGCTTTCCTCCGCGGTTCCGACCGGGCGTCCTGCGCCGGGCTTACCCTTTCCTTCCGAACGGGCGGATTTGCCCTTCCGGGCGGAACCGGGCTCGCTCCTGGGGGGCTTTCGGGGCTGGAAGCCGGCCGTTTCCGAGGAGGCCCCCGGGGAATCACCTCGCCTGCCCCCCGCGGGGGGGGCGACGGGCGCCGCGGCGCCGTTTTCCGGCATTCCGGGAGCCCCCATGGCGGCCCCCGGATCCCGGGAGGGGGGCGGCCCGGACGGCGCCGAGGCAGCTTCATCCGGGCCGGTGCCCGGGCCAGGGCCGGGCCCGCCTCCCGGGGGCGGGCCCGTCAAGAGGGATCCTTGCGGAGGTAGCCGCCCACGAGGCCTTCCCAGAGGCCCTTGCCGCGGAGCAGGTGTTCCGCCATGTCGCGGACGGCGCCGCGGCCGCCTTTGGAGCGGGCGACGTAGTGCGCGCGGGACAGCACCTCGGGTGCCGCATCGGCCGGGGCCATGGCGTAACCGCAACGGATCATGATCGGGAGATCGACCATGTCGTCGCCGGCGAAGGCGGTCTCCTCGGGGGCGAGGCCCTCTTCCTCCAGGATCTTGAGGTAGACCTCGAGCTTGTCGTGGGCGGCCTGGTGGAGGGACTCGATGCCCACCTCCCGGGCCCTGAGCTCGACCACCCGGCTCCTGCGGCCCGTGATGATGGCCATGCGGATCCCGGCCCGGGCCAGGAGTTTCAAGGAATGCCCGTCCCGGCTGTTGAACCTTTTGGACTCGGTCCCGTCCGCGGCGAGGATGATGCCGCCGTCGGTCATCACCCCGTCCACGTCGAAGCCTACCCAGCGGATGCGGGAGAGCGCCGGCTCGGGGGCGGCGGGCGGGGCGTTGCGGGCGCCGGGGTCAGGGCTGTTCGTCGTCATTGTCGTCCTCGCGGTCTGCGGCGGCGCGTATGGCCAAAAGTGTTTTGACTAGGCTCTCCACCTTGGCGAGGGGCCACTGGTTCGGGGCGTCGCACAAGGCTTCGGAGGGCCTCGGGTGGGTCTCCAGGAAGATGCCGTCCACGCCCACGGCGGAGGCGGCGCGGGCCAGGGCCGGGATGAAGCGGCGTTCCCCCCCGGACTTCCCCGACGAAGCGGCGGGAAGCTGGACCGAGTGGGTAGCGTCGAAGACCACCGGCCAGCCGAAGGATCGCAGGACCACGAGGGATCGCATGTCCACCACGAGGTTGTGGTAGCCGTAGGAGGCGCCGCGCTCGCACAGGGTAAGCCCCGCGAAGCCCGGCTGGCCCTCCATTTTCTGGACCGCGTAGCCCATGTCCGCCGCGGCCATGAACTGGGCCTTCTTGACGTTAACCGGCTTCCCGGTCCTCGCGGCCGCTACCAGCAGATCCGTCTGGCGGGCCAGGAACGCCGGGATCTGGATGTAGTCCAGCACTTCGGCGGCGGGCCTCGCCTGGTCCTTTTCGTGGATGTCGCTTAAGACGGGGATCCCGAACTCGCGCTTGATCTCGTCCAGGGCGGCGAGGCCCTTTTCCATGCCCGGGCCCCTGAAGCTGGACAGGCTGGAGCGGTTGGCCTTGTCGAAGCTGGACTTGAAGGCGAGGTTCACCCCGAGCCGCGAGCAGACGGACTTGAGCTCGGACGCGGTCTCCCTCAGTATGTCGGAACTCTCTATGACGCATGGGCCGGCTATCAGCAGGAGCGGCGAGCCCGGTCCCACGCTGAAGTTCCCTATCCGCACCTCGTGCGCCTGGGCTGGCTTGGCTCCCATGAAACCCTCCGGGCCGCCCCCCCGCCGCCGGGGCGTCCGGCGGGGGCTTCGGGGCCTATGGATGTTAACACGCGCTGGGGATCGGCCTCAACAGGCGAAAGGGCGCAACGCCGCTGGGAACGCGCGGCGCCGGGCGGCCCGAGGCGTCCGGGCGGTACGCGGCGGCCGAACGGGCGGCCGAACGGGCGGCCGAACGGCGGGAAGCCTGGCGGCCCGATTCAGTTAGCCGCTGGGCCGGGATGGGCCGCGAAGCCGGCGAAAGGTTCGGCGCCCGGTCGGGCGGCGAAGCTCTGGAAAGCCTCTGATGCAGGCTCCGGACGCTTCCGGGCCCCCGGAGCCGGGCGGGAACCCGTTCAGCCTGAGAAGTCCGTGGAGTAGGTGGGTATCATGAGCTCCTCCGCGGTAGAGCAGAAGTACTCGTCAGTCATGCCCGCTATGAAGTCCCTGGCCTTTTCGCAGGGCCCGGTCTCCCGCGCGTAGCGTTCGTCCATGTGCTCCAGGTAGCTCTTGAGCCTTGGGGAGGAGGGGCCCTCCGGGAGGGAGAACTCCTCGGCGAAGGTTTCGAAGAAGATCCGGAAGAGCCTTTTAATCTTGTCCCGGTCGCGCTTCACCGTGGGGTTGTAGTAGATGTGCTTGCGGTTGAAGTCCTTGAGGGTCTTCAAAGCCGCGCCCACCTCGGGGGAGAAGGCCGTGAGGCCGTCCTCGGCGCCGAGGCTGGTCTTGAGCAGATCGTCTACCAGCCTGTAGACGATAGTGCCGCAGGTGGTCCCCAGGACTTTGGCCACCTCGGCTGGGACCGTTTCGCGCTTCACTATGCCCAGCAGGATGGCGTCCTCCAGATCCCTGCCCACGTAGCTTATGGAGTCGGACAGGCGGACCACGCAGCCTTCCCTGGTCATGGGGGCAATCATGGAGGAGGGGTCTTCGAGGCGCCTGGCGGCCCTCGCGTCCAGCTCGGCGAAGTCCGCGCCGCCCGGGTCGGGCTTGAGGGAGGCGAAGTCGCTTTCCCCGTCGTGGCACAAAACGGCGTCCAGGACCCCCAGGGTGAGGTTCAGGCCCTTGCCCCCCCTCTCCAGCTCCTCTAAGAAGCGGAGGCTCATCACCGCGTGGACGAAGCCTCCGACGCCCGCCTCCCTGCAGAGTTCCGAAAGGTAGCTCTCCCCGTCGTGGCCGAAGGGCGGGTGGCCAAGATCGTGCCCGAGGGATGCCGCTTCCAGGAAGTCCGGATCCAGCCCGAGCTTCTGGCCGACGGTCCTCGCGATCCGGGAGACCAGCTGCACGTGGAGCACCCGGTGGGTGATGTGGTCGTTTTTGAGGAGATAGAAGACCTGGGTCTTGTCGATGTAGCGTGAGTAGGCCCTGGAGTACAGGATGCGGTCGCAGTCTATGGCGTATGGGGGCCTCAGGTCGGTAAGCTCCTTTTCGGTCAGGGGCTTTCTCCTGAACGCGAAGCGGTC
>JAIRZX010000461.1 GCA_031267005.1 Deltaproteobacteria bacterium | reverse complement strand
CGACGGGGCGCGGGACATTTGCGGATATCTCCAGCCCGGTAGCGCTCTCGGACCTTATGGCGGCTAAGGATGCGGGAGCTCCGTAGAGGGGGCCGCTTACCGTAAGCGAGGCGAGCTTCAGGGAAAAGCCGTCGTAATTTACGGCGATTCCGCCGAAAGACGTCTCGGACGCCGCGAGGAATCCCGTTCACCCGTCCGGGGGACGGGCCCCTCCGTCCGGCGCGGCGGGGCGGGGGGAGCTGCGGAAAAGCGCGGGGTTGTCCATGACGAACGAGGCCGCCTCTGCAGAAGCCGGGGGGCTTCCTTCGCGGCGGACGGTTAAGCCGGTAAACGCCGCTTCCCGCAGGCTGAGGCCCAACAGGGCCTCTCTGCCGACGGAGCCGGAAAGCGGCGCGGGGTCCTCCAGGGAGGCGCCGGAAAGCACTACGGCCTCGGCCTCGGCGGTGAAGACCTCCCGTCCCCGCCTGAAGGGGACGGAAGCCTTGGTGAGCTTGAGGCTTCCGAACAGCGCCGTCGCTTCGCCCGTCCCGGCGCGGAAACCGTCCGCCGCGAGAGTTTGCAAGGCCATCGGCAGCGGCGGCTCCGATATTTCGAGTTCTTCCGCCGTAAGGGGCCCGGCGGCTTCTATCGGAGGCGAGCCGCCTTCCCCGCCCAGCGGGTCGGAAAGCGCCCAGGCGGGAAGTTTCAGTGACACGGACCGGGCGGTGAACGACCTCGCGCTCGGCGAAAAGGAGATCTTGGCGGCGCTCCATCCGTCCGCCCCGAAGGCAGCGTCCATCGCGGCGGACACGCTCCTCGCGCCCTCGTCGCGTATCTTGGCGCGGACGGCCAGGGCCACGCCCAGCGCGAAGGCCGCCACGACGGCAAGCGTTACTGCGGCGGTCCTTAGCAGTTTCGGGGAGGGCATAGCTTCTCGGGGCGGAGGCGCGGGGCAGGCTCGGCGCGGGCGGCGGGGAAAACTTGAAAGGGTCCCCGGGCGGGGAAAGGGGGGCGGCGCGGGTTGCGGGCAACGGCAAGTATAGAGCAGAAAACGTCCTCTTGCAGTATCCTTCCGCGCCTTTTGCGGACCTGGGCGTGAAGGCGGCGGGATTGCCGTCCGGGAGCCGCGCCGCTCCCGTATCGCCGTCCGGGAACGCGCGGGGGCAAGTTGGGCACGGGCATGCGGCGGGCGCCATGGAAGGGCCGCGGCCGCGTCGGGGCGCTCGCCGCATGCCCCCCGTCCGGCCAGGCGGCCTTGCGTTCCAAGGAAGCGGGCGGGCTAAAGGCTTGCGGAAGATCGGGCCGCACCGGCGGCCAGTCATTCCCCCTGATCCGCCTTCCTGCCCGGAGGGTCCCCCGGCACCGCCTTCAGGCGCGGGCACGGGTCGCCGCCGGGGTGTTTCGGGCAGGCCCAGAACTCCTTTTTGCCCATCCTGACCCTTTCGTAGGGGGTGGCGCCGTCCTCGCGGCACACGGGCGGCGAGGCGAAGGGCCAGCGTTCGTCGAGGGGCCTCGGGTCGCGGGACCACCTGCAAGAAGGGTTCATGCAGCCGAGCCTCAAGGGGTTCGCGTTCCCGAAGCCCCTGGGCTTTACGCGGTTAACCAGGAGGAACGGCCATCCGCACAAAGGGCAGCTCCTGAACGGACCCGCCCCGAGCTTGGAGGCCAAAAGGGGGAGTTGCAGGACCTCCTCGATCAACGCGGACGCCCTGGGTGCCGCGAAGGAGCATGCCGCCTTCCACGGCTTGGAAGGCCCCGCCCCGGGCTCGCCCCAGAAAAAACGGAGGCGGTCCACGGTGGCCGCGAAGCCCGGGAAGCCCTCGGCCAGGAGCACCTGCGCCCCCGAGACTTTAAGGAGCCTTAGCGACTCCTCGGAGCGGACGGGGGGATCCGGCGCCGCCTCCTCGGGGGCCGCGGCGAAGAGGGTAAGCTTAACCTTGCGGCGCAGCGCGCCCTGGAAGCTCGGGGCCGCCGCCTTCCACCAGCCGTCGCCCATGGGAGGCAGCGAGCAGAAGACCGAGCCCTTCGCCTTTTCCAGGGCTTCCTGAAAGTTTGGACCGCCCAGGGGGCTTGCGAGATCTGCATGCACCTTGTCCGCCGACTCGCGGTAAAGGACGCCAAGGGGCCCGTCCGGAGGAAGCTCCGAGAGCCTCCTCTCCGGGCCCACGAGCACCAGGGCCCCCCCGGCGAGGGCCAAGGCCTGAAGCACAGCCTTGGCGCCGCGCTGGCCTTTCGCCCAGGGGTGGGAGGCGGGGGGAGGCCCCAGGGCGGTGTCCAGGATCACCAGGGAAGCCGGCGGGAAGCCCTCGAAGTCGCCCGGCTCGCCCGCGAGGGCGGCGAGCCCGGCCTTCCCGAAATCTTCCAAAAGAGCCCTGCACAGCCTGGCCTGGGAGGGGGACGGGGCGAGTATCAAGGCCGTCCTTTCTTTCCCCGCGCCCGAGTCCGCAGCGAGGGCGGGCTTCGCCGGCCCCTCCCCCTCCAGGTAAGCCGCGGCCAGCCGAGCCGCCGAGTAGGCGGTCACCATGTTGACCGGTCCCTCCTCGCCGCTGGCCCGAAGGGAGAAGGTCTCCGGAAGGGAGACGGGGCAGATGCCGAGCCCGTCCTGGACGTTTATCGACAGCAGGCCCGGGTAGGCCGAGGGGATCGGCCGCATGGTGCTCCCCCCGTCCGTCCGCTTGAAGGCCGGGTACGGCCCGAGCGGGTTAGGGCTGGGCTCGTTCCGGGCGGGCGCCGCCTCCTGCGAAGACCTTAAGGCCGCCAGCGCCGCCGCGATGGCCGAAGAGGCCCTCATCGGCCCGCCTCCAAGGGCCGCGAGCCGTAAGGCTGCGGCTCGCCCGAAGAACTCCGGCGGAATCCCGGACGCGGGGGAAGGCGCCGCCGCTGGATCGGCCCCGGCGTCCGCCCGGGACTCCGTCCCGTCCCCAATCCCGGACTCCGTCGCAGGCGAAGCACCCGGCTCCGCCGCGCTCCCCGCCCCGGCGCCCGTCTCCTGCTCCTTAGCGGGCCCGGCCCCGGCGTCCGCCTCGGGCTCCTTAGCGGGCCCGGCCCCGGCGTCCGCCTCGGGCCCAGTCCCGGTCTCAACCGCAGGCCCCGTCCCGGACTCGGGCGCGGCGGCCGGCGACGGGGGACTGACGGGGCTTGCGTGATCGCCTTGGCCAGCGGGGCGGCCGGGATTGGCGTCGAAGCCGGTTCCGCCGGGGCCGGCGGCAGCTTCCGGGCCCCCGGAGGCCGCCGGGGAGGCAGGTACAGTCTCGGCCGAGGCTCCAGAGGCCTCGGAAGGCGCGGGGGAAGAGGCGGAGACGGGCTTAAGCGGGCGGGCGGGCGGAGCGGGGACATCCCCCGCGTTAAGGTGGGCGGCGGCTTCGGAGAGGTTAGAGGCGCCTAAGGCGGACGCGGGCGGATCCCCGTCCTTGGCCCCGTCCCCGCGCGGCGGCTCGACGGCGGGCAGGGGCTCCGACGCCATAAAGCAACGCCAGGCGGGCTCTCCGTTTTCGTCCTTCGGCGGCTCCTCCTGCCAGGCGCAACAGGTGAAGTCGGCCAAGACTATAAAGCGTTTGCGGGCGCGGGAGGAGCGGGCGGCCAGGGCAGCCCTGTCCGCATGCCCGTTCACCTTGGGGGCTAATGCTATAACGTTGTCGAAGGCCAGGGAGGGCGGGAAAGGCCAGTCAGGATCCGGGCCCTCGCGGGCGAGGACGACGGGGATCCCTTCAAGATCCGAGGCGCCCGGCGGCCTCTTGGTAGCTGATGCGGCCTCCCGCGCGAGTTCGGAGGACTTGCGCCTGACTTCCGCGAAGTCGCGGCGCACGGCAGAGAGAGCCGATTCGGCGTCCGGCGCGGAACGGAGCCTGGAGGCGCGGTCGCGGGCGTCCAGGAGCTCGTCCTTGAGGGCCTTGGCCTCCCGCACGAACTCCTCCCGCTCGCGCCTCGCGGCGCCTGCGGCCTTCTCGGCCGCGTTCAGCCGCTCGGAAGCCGCGCGTTCGGCCTTCTCCAGCTCCCTGGCGGCCCTCCCGCCGCCGAGGATGCCCCTTATGCCCCCGCGGGCCTTGGCGAGCCCTGATCTGGCCTCCTCCCAGCCGGCCAGGGCCTCGGCGCGCCCGAATTCAGCCGCGAACCAGCTCTGCTTGCGCCCTTCGGTCTCGTCCCGGAGGTGTTCCAGGTTGGCTTCGAGGGTGGCAAGCGACCTGTGGACCGAAAGCTCCTCCTGGAGGGCGTCCTCGGCGCCCTTCAAAGCCCGCTCCTCGTTGGCCAGCAAGGAAAGGCGACGCTCCTTGTCCCGTTTCTCCTCGAGCCGGCGGGAGAGGAGCGAGCTGGGCGCGAGCCGCGCGGGCGCCTCCAGGTGCGGGTACAGAAACGGCCTCCGGCCCTGCCCGAGCGCCTTGGCGCAGGCGGATACGACGGAAAAGGACCGGGACGAGCAAAGCGAGCTTTCGGTTCCGGGCAAAAGGGACAGCGCGGACTCCAGCGCGGAGGGCAGATCGGCTAAGGCCGTCCAGATGAGAATCGGCCCCTCCGGAAGCCCGATCAGATCTCCAAGCCTCTTCCAGCCGCCCAATGCCTCCAGGCCTTTTCCGGGCCCGCCTCCGGCGGCCACCGCCCAGCCTTCCGAGCGGTCCGTGAAAAGCCCGCGGCCAGGAAGCCCGTTTCCGGAGGCCTGGGCAGGGGGAGGCTCTGGCGGCGGGTCCGGCGTCCAGAGGAACACCCCTTGAGTCGGCGGCCCCCCGGGAGGGGGGTCCAGCAGGAAAAACAGGACCCTTGCGCCGTCCGCGCCCGCGATAATGGCCCGCAAGGGGGGGCAGGGCGCGGCGGGCATAGCGGCGGGCGGATCCACCGCGCCCTTGGAGGACGCTGGGGAGGAGCGAGAGTGGGCGGACGGCTTGGACGGGGAGGATGGGGCAGAATGAGGCGAAGACGAAGACGAAGAAGACGAAGAAGAAGACGGCGGCGACGAAGACGATGACGATGACGATGACGAAGACGTTGACGAGGAGGAGGAGGAGGAGGAGGAGGAGGAGGATCCCCTGAAACTTCCGAATCGGCCCGAGTCCTTGGTCCCGAAATCCTCCGGGCCGAACGGGGCGAACCAGGTGGAGTCTGCCGCGGCGAATCCAGTCCGGCCCTGGCCGAGGCGAGCGCCCGCGCCTTTCGAGCCGGAGGGCGTGGACGGGGACTCCCGCGCGTCCTCTTCCGGCATAGGCTCGGGCGGGAGCTGGGTAAGCGTTCCGGGGCCCGCATTGCCCGAAAAGGGGGCGAGCCTGGACGCCATGGAGACTAGCAAGCAACCTCCCGCGTCCTTTTCTTCGATCCTTGGGTTCTGGAAGAGGGCGGGTTCCGGGGCGGCGGGGGCTTCAGGCGCGCTGGCGGGGGCCCCGCCGTCGGCTTTGCTGGCGGAGAGTTTGTTCATCCGGAGGCGCTTGTCCTTTATGCGAAGGGGCAGGCTTGAGGCGCCCCGGCCCTGGCTTGAGGCGTAGCGGGCCCTTAAGCGGGCGGTCGGGGCTCAGCATCTTCCAGTGCACACTAGCATCAAAGTGTACCATATTCTGGGAAAATTACAAATGGAGGCAGGTCCGGCAGGTCCGGCAGGTCCGGCAGGTCCGGCAGGTCCGGCAGGTCCGGCAGGTCCGGCAGGTCCGGCAGGTCCGGCAGGTCCGGAAGGCCCGGAAGGCCCGGAAGGCCCGGAAGGCCCGGAAGGCCCGGAAGGCCCGGAAGGCCCGGAAGGCCCGGAAGGCACGGAAGGCCAGGAAGGCCAGGAAGGCCTGGAAGGCCTGGAGGGTATGGAGGGTATGGATGGTATGGAGGGTATGGAGGGATTGCTGTTGTGAGGGGTCGGCGCTGGGCGGGGGAGGATTCACCGTAAAAACCCGTGCGCGGAGAAGGAAAGGTCCGGACGGGGCGCGGCCAGCGTTCCGGTTGCTCCGGAATGGGCCGCGCGGGTTGGTTCCGTCGGCCTCCCGCAGGGGCGGTTCCTGCCGCCCTTGCCCGCGCGCATCGGTTCCCTCAGTCGGGGGCCAGCGTCAGCCTGAGGCGTTCCGGGGAGCGGAGAGCTGCGCCGTCCCGGGCTATCGAGAAAAAAAGCCGCGGGCTTCGGGGGTTACCCGAGGCCCGCGGCCCGAAACGCGTCAAGGCTGATGGGGAAAGGAGCGCGAGCAGGAAACCTCCCGGCTGATAGCCGCCGGGGGACGAGGTGCGCTTCGCCGCGGATCAAGCGGCTTCGGAGCTTTCTTCCGCCCTTCCCCGCGTTCGGCGGATCAGCGGGGCGCGCCAGGAACTTTCCTGCCCGTCACTCCATGTCCATCTCGTCGACTGGCTCGCTGGGCTCCTGAGGCGGGGCAGCCGTAAGCGCCGCCGCGTCGAAGAAAGGCACGGGGGGGTTGTCCCCGTACTTTACGGTGACGTTCAGGAAGCTGTAGAAGCCGGGAATGTCGTTTGCGGCTATGTAGGGGGAGACGGTGGCGATGGACACGGGCGACGAGGGGTTCGCGGCCACGGAGAGCGAGGTGGGGTTGGCCAGGAAATCGCCGAAAGCCTTCAGCAGTTGCCCGAAGGCCTGGGGCGGGGCGCCCATCTGGTCGGCCAGCGTGTCGCCGATCCCGACGACCAACGCGGCGCGGAACTCTTCCTCGGAAGTCCCCTTGTCCTTGGCCGACTCGGATATCAATGCCTTGGTGAGCGCCGTGTCATTAAAGTTCGCGGCGACGCCCCCGATGCCTATGGACGAGAGGGCGGAAAGCAACTGCATCTGGTCAGGATCGTCCGCGGATATGAGCTTCAAGGTGTCCACCGTGGACTGGGTGACGCCCGTGAGCTTGATGTTGCCGGAAAAATCGGCTATGCCTTCGGCGTTTAAGGTTCCCAGGGCGAACTCGAAGCCGCCGCCGGGGCTTATCCGGATGGACGTGGAGGCTTTCGTCCCGAAGGAGGCGAAGCCGAAGAGCTCCTGGAATTTCGAGGCTGCGTCGTTCGCCGAGGTTCCCGGCGCGCCTTGGAAAGACAGCCTGCCCGAGAACTCGACAGAGCAGTCCGAGAGAGTCCAGGCCTTAAGCGGGCCCGTGACGGAAAAGTTGCCCCCTTCGAGCTTAAAGCCCGTGTAGTCCATGGCGAAGCCGTCGGCGGAAAGCGAGTCCAGCGAATAGGGGTAGACGATGTACTCGGCCATGGTCTTGGCTTTCCGGAAGAACGAGGAATCGCCGGTGGCCAACGCCTGCACTATGGCGGGCAGGTAGACCGGGTAGGCCGGGGTTATGTCCAAGCCGGTCGAGTTTAGCTGCCCGGCCTCGAAGGAGGCGGGGCCGAACGAGCCCGGGCCCGAGCCGGCTGCCTCTGCCTTGAGGCCGGAGATGGCGATGGACGCGGTTTTGCCCAGGCTCTCCAAGCCGGTTATCGCCAGGCTGGAGAGCGTTAAGGTCGCGTCGCCCGTATAGGGGAGCCCCTCGGACGTGAGGGAGAAATCCTCCCAGGCCAGGCTTGCGGCCTTCTGGCCCAGGATAAGCCCCAGAAGCGGCGGGGCGCCGGGGAAGGGCGGCGGCAGCGGCGCGAACCCCATGTCCTTGCCTTCGAAGGAAGCGAGGGTCGCTTCCAGCTTCACCCTCGGGCCGGAGGCCGCCGCGGGGGCCGCCTGGTCGGAAGGGGCTCCTGAGGACGAAGCCTGGCCGCCGCCGGAAGCCTCGTCCGCCGCCTGGGCGAAGGTTTCCAGGGGGTTAGCCTCGGCGGGCGCGGGGGAGATCATCGACACCGGGAAGCCCAAAGAGACTTTGATCCCCTTCTTGGAGAGGGAGCCGAACTCGACCGAGGAAATCAGCGTGAGATCCTCCGTTCCCTCAGCGGGGGGCGGATCCGAGTTGGCGGCGAGCTTCACGTTCTCCATATCCAGCGCGTCCGCCGAAAGTTCGAGGGAGAACTCCCCGGTGGCCAGGGGCGCCGAAATGCCCTTGACCGAAAGGGCTCTCGCGAGGAGCGTCTCGGGCTGGCCCGCCCAGGTCTTGGCCGTCGCGACCATCCGCATGCTGCCGGGGGCGAGGATGCCAGTGACGGTTACGGTAGCGGCCCGCGCCTTGCCGTTTAAGAGCCCCGCGTACTCGGGGGGCAGGGACTGCGTGGCGTTTTTGAAATCCGCATCAAGGCCCTGGACCGTCAGCGTGTCTGACTCCGCGTCGAAGGCGTGGGAGGCGGTACTCCAGCCGTTCTCGCCGAATGAGGCGTTCATCAGGATCTCGAAGGATCTCCATGCCTCTTCGTCCGTCTTCTTCCCGCAGGAGACGGCGGCCAGGGCTATCGCTATGGCGGGCAAGGCGAGGGCCAGCGCCCTCTTGGTGGCTCTCTGCCGACTTGCGGGCTTGGAAGGGAACGTGGCTTTCATGGGGGACCTTTTTCCTAATGGTTTTCCGTGTTCGGGACTCGTTTCAGGCGGAAGCAGGCGGCGGCCGCGACCGGGCCGCGGGTTTCCGCAGCCCGCGGGAACGCGGCGGGAAGGCCGCGCCGCTTGGTGGGGGTGGCGGCGGGGGAACGTTTGGGAGACGTATAGGACGTGAGGCGTGAGGCGTGAGGCATGAGGCATGAGGCGTGAGGCATGAGGCATGAGGCATGAGGCATGGGACGCCGGGCATGGGACATAAGGCATGGGGCATGGGACATAAGGCATGGGGCGCTGGACGTGATAAAAAATACCCAGAAAGGCAAGGGATGCGGAAAACGGAAAGCGGGAGGACGGCTAAGCTCTTAAGGAAACCGGGACGGGAGGGAGCGGGGCGGGCCGGGGCCGCGCCTGACAGGGGTCAGGAACGGCCCCGGGCGACTGAAAGATAACCGCCCTCGCCCCGCCGGTTATTGCTCAAGGGCGACCGGGAGCTTTTCGTTGGAGGAGACCGAGAGGTTCAGGAGCTCCACCAGGGACCCGGGGTCTTGCTGCCAGGCTGCGATGGCGGCGGCGTTGAGGGGGCTAGAGGGGTCGGTCTTCACGGTTATTATCTGGGGCTTCTTCATGAAGTCCACCACGGCGTCCGTCACGGCCATGGTCGACTCGACGGAGGCGTGCTCGGTAAGGACGTACAGGAGCGCCATGGAGACCGAGGAGGCCATCTCGGAAAGGGCGGCGGACGGGATGGTCTCCTTTTCTTCGGCCGTCCTTATGACCAGCCTGTCCATGACCGGCTGGGCGGAGAGGGATATCTCGATGGCCCCCAGCCCGAGATCCTGCGCGGCCACGGAGGCCAAAAGCCGGTCGATGTTGCGGAGCCTGATGCCCGAGAACGCCTCGACGGTCGCGTCCTTGACGCCGGCGACGCTGATGTCCAGCGCCGCGCGGCCCAAGTCCCGGACGTCCAGCGAGTTTACGGCCCAGCGCACCGTGTTGTTCTCCGGGTCGAAGGCCTTCCAGACCCTCAGGTCGCCTTTGAGGACGTTGGTGCCCAGGAACTCCGCGGTCTTCACCAGGTACTCGTCGTGCCAGACGTCGGAGGGGAACTCCAGCTCCACGCCCGAGAGCTCCAGGTAGGAGTTGGCCAGCTTGCCGCGGGTCAAGGGGCCGGAGGCGTAAGCGGTCCGTATCTCCAGCCGCTGGCCGTCGCCTCCCGATGCCTTGAAGCCGTCGACCCTCCAGGACCCGGCGGAGTAGCGCTGGCTCAAAACGGAGTCCCAGTTGGGCCAGAGCGCCTCCAAGAGGCCTCCCCCGTACTCGCCGTAGAACTGCCCCACGAAGTGGGCTCCGGGACGCGCCCCCTCGGACGAGAGCTCTTCCCTCATGTCCAGGCCCATGGCGGAGAATGAGTCGGCGGTGGCCTGCCACAGCATATCGTCGCCGATGTCCACGAAGACGCCTGCCCCTTCTATGGCAGTCGCCTGCGCGAAGTACAGCCCTTCCAGCCCCTGGGCGTGCATGGTATCGACGGACACGCCTACGGTGAGGACGCCCTCGGCGGCGGAAAGCGACATCTCCAAGGCGTTAAAGATGGCGTCGGCGGCCTTTATGCCTGACGTGCCCGTGCCGTCCCCGCCGCCTACGGAGAGCGCGTCGACCGCGTAGGAGGCCACGTCCATCCTGAGGGAGAGGCGGTAGTCCGGTTCAGGGTAGGTGAACACCAGCCCGAACCCGTACCCCTGGCCGGAGGCGATCTTCGCCAGGGTGCAGGCGGGCGAGGCGGTCCCGCCTTCGGGGGCGCCGCCGGGACGGCAGCTCAAGCCCGTCAGGGTCGCGCCGGGCACGAGCAGTTCGACGGATCCGAGTTCCGCTGACTTGCCGGAATGGACCAGGAGTTCCTCTATCTCCAGCGAGGAGAAGACCTCCAGCGGGCTGCCGGAGTTCCGCGAGAGCCGGAGGAGCAGTTCCGGGGGCGCGAGGCCGGTAACCTTCACGGTCTTAATAGTGATGCCGGGCTTTTCCGCCGTTGGGGCGTTCGGGTTCTCCGGGGCGGCGGGCGTCTGGGCGGCGGGATCCGGGGCGGGGCTCTCGGCCCCTTCCAAAGTTATGTCGTCCGTGCCGGCCGTAACCGCCGGGGGAGCGACTTCGACGATAGCGTCTCCCTCGGCGCCTCCCGCTCCGCCGCCTCCGGGGGAGTCGCCTGCGGGCGCCGGGGCTTGAGGCGCGGGGGCGCTTGCGGCTGCCGGGGGGCTGGGCGGGGCGGCGGGGGCGCTTGCGGCTGCCGGGGGGCTAGGCGGGGCGGCGGGGGCCGCCTCGGCCGCCGGGGCTTGAGGCGCGGGGGCGCTTGCGGCTGCCGGGGGGCTGGCCGGGGCGGGCGGCTGGTCGTCTTCGACTACGGCGAGCGGGGCTCCAGCTTCCGGCCCGGAGTCGTTCTGCGCGAGCAGGATCCTTCCGGGGCCGCCGTCGTCGCCTGCGGAGGGAGGGTAAGGGAGGGCCGTTGATTCGGTCGAGGGGGTCGACGGAGGCGGCGGGGACGACGGCGCAGGCGTCGCTGGCGGGGAAACAGGGGGCGCAGGCGCTGCTGGCGGGGAAGCCGGGGGATCCCCTTCGGCCGGGGGGGCGGGTCCGACGTTCGGATCCCAGGGGCTGTCCCTGCCTCCGGAGCCTTCCGTCGCCCCGGAGCCGCCCGCTCCTTCGGCGTCGCCGGATTCATCGGATTCGCCGGCTTCGCGGGCGCGGCGGGCCTCGTTGGCCTTCCGCGCGGCCTCGGCGTCGGCCCGGTCCTGGGCGGCGGCCGCTTCGTAGTCGGCCTGGGCCTTCGCGGTGGCGTCGGCCTTGGCCTTAAGGTAGACCGCGTACGCGGGCGGCACAGAGGCCTTGACGCCGCTGACGGTGAGCGTGCCTTCGGCGAAGGCGTGGGAGTCGGCGCTCCAGTTGCCTTGGCCGAACGAGCGGTCCATGACGCCCGAGAAGGACTCCCAGGCCTTGTCCTCGGGCGAGGAGCACCCGGCGAGGGAGGCCGCTGTCAGAACTGTTAAAATCGATAGGGGGACTAAGGCGGGGAGAAAAGCTGTTTTGCGTCGCATGTTCCGGTTTTGCCTGCCTGTAAGGTTGGACCCGCGGACGGGGGCGCTGCGGGGACGGCCGCCGGGAGTGAGGCGGAGGCCGGAAGGGCGAATGCGGCTGGTTGGTTATTGAAATCGCCCCAGCGGCGGTCCCGGGGAGGGACGTAGGCGGGGGCGGCGGCGGGAGGGGACTGACGGCGGCTCGGGCCGTCGGAAGGGCCGCCCGGAAAGTCAGCGGGGGCCGGGGTGTTGGAGCGGAAATTAACATTTTAACAAAAGAGGGGGGGCTGTTAAAAGGGGCTGGAGGTACCGGGGGAGGTACCCGCGTGCGCGCCAGACCGGAGCTTGCCTCGGCCTCCATGCCAGCTTGGACCGTAACCAGGCCTCACCGCCAGAGCGGAGCATCTTTCCGTCTGCATGCCAGTTAGGAGCGTAAACCGGCCCCCAGCCAGCGCGGAGCGTCCCCCGGCCTCCCACAGCGCGAGCGGAGCGCCCTCCGGCCTGCCCGCCAGCGTTGGGCGGCCTCCTGCCGTCATGCGGGGGGGAGCTGGCTCCGGCCTGGCCGCCAGCGCGGAACGGGCCAGGCTTTCCCGCTGTCTTTGGCGGCGGAGGCCTTCGTGGGGCTGGGGCGTTTTCTTGACCTGCGGCGATGCCCCCGACGGGGCCTTCGGAGCCGCTTCGCGCGCCAGTCAATAACTCAGACGGCTCCTTTGAGGGCCCTGCATGAGCTTCGAGCCCTTTTCAAGGAGCGGGATTTCGGGGCCGCCCTCCACGCTTACGACAATTTGGAGGAGCTTTCTGAAACCTTCGGGGTCGCGCCTTCCTTTCCCGAAAGTCTCGATTATTTCGCTTGCGGTAGCCGTCGAGGCGGGGCGGAAGGCGATCTTAAACGATCCCGGCGCGGCGGACCAGGCGGCGGAGGCTTCCCTGAACGCGGGGTTGACCGGGAGCCTCAGCACACTTTCGATGAGATACGCGAATTCTTCGAAGATCGCTTCGAAAGCCGCGGCCATATCGGCCGGTTCTTCGAAGAGCGCTTCGAAAGGCGCGGCCATATCGGCCGGTTCGCGCTCCGATTGGCCCGGGCCTCGTGAAAGCCTTTCCATGAGGGAAACGTCGGCGAAATCTAATTCCCAGCCCCTGATACCGGCATTAAGGAACTCCGGGGCGTCGGCGAGCCTTTTCAGGTAACGGTACTCGGCTCCGGGGAACTTCGAGGGCGAAGCGAGGGCGTCCGCGAGCGGCTGGGTCACGCCCGCGAGCTCTAATTTCGCCTTAACCCCGAACAGGCCGTCAACGGTACATTCGTTT
>JAIRZX010000371.1 GCA_031267005.1 Deltaproteobacteria bacterium | reverse complement strand
GGAACGCCCCTGCCGGGCCTGGCCCGCTCTGCCAAGTCGGCCCGCTCTGCCGTGCCGGTCCCGGCCGCCCTTGGCCCGGCCGGGCGGAAGCGTCCGGCCGCGCCGGGCGGAGGCGCCTGGCCGCCTCAGTCAGGAAGCGCCCGGCCGCGCCGGACGGAAGCGCCGGGCCGCCGCAGTCAGGAAGCGCCCGGCCGCGCCGGGCGGAAGCGCCGGGCCACCGCTGGCCGGAAGGCCGGCCCGGCACCGCGATCAGGCCTTTCCGGAGGAACCCGTGACTTTCCCCTTCTCCAGGCGCAAGCCGCCCCCGCAGCCCCCCGAGGTCCCCCACGGCGTCCCCTTCGCCGTGACGGACGAGCTCATAAGCTGCGAGGGGCTGTCGCTGTCGTTCGGGAAGGGCAAGTCGAGCTCGCCGGCGATAGCGGACGTCTCCTTCAGCGTCTTCCCAGGGGAGTTCGTGTGCGTGATGGGCCCTTCCGGCTGCGGCAAGAGCACGGTCCTGAACGTCCTGGCCGGCTTCATCCCCCCCACCCGGGGCCGGGTGCTCCTAAACCGCGAGCGGATAGGAGGCGCCGACCGCCACCGGGGCGTGGTCTTCCAGAAGCCTCCCCTGTTCGAGTGGTTCAGCGTCCGGAAGAACATCGCCTTCGGGCCCAGGATGCGCGGGCTTCCGAAAGGGGAGATAGCGCGTCTCACCGATCTCTACCTCGCGAGGGTGGGACTCGAGGAGTCCGCCGACCGCATGGTCTACGAACTCTCGGGAGGCATGCGCCAGAGGGTGGCGATAGCCCGCTCGCTCATAAACGATCCTGAGATCCTGCTCATGGACGAGCCTTTCGGGGCCCTGGACGCGCTCACGCGCGAGCAGATGCAGGATCTGGTCCGCCGCATCTGGTGGAACACCAGGAAGACGATATTCTTCATCACCCACGACGTGGACGAGGCGTTGAAGCTCGCTACCAGGGTGCTCGTGATGTCCAAGTCCCCGGGAACCATAGTGAAGGACCTGCCCGCCGGGTTCTCGCGCGCCTACGCGGAGGGCGCAGACGACAGGATTTGGTTTTCGGAAGACTTCTACCGCGCCCGCAGGGAGATTCTCGATCTCATCACCGGCAGGTCCGGCGACGGCGCCGCCGGCGCCGCCGGCGCGGACGAGCAGGGCGCTCCGGCGCCTGAACGCCCTTTCAACGCGAGCGGAGCCCGAGGCGGCGCGCCGGACGGCCTTTGCGGAACGCCTTCGGCGGGGCATTGAACCGCTGGAACCCGTTCCGCTCGCCGGGCCCCGAAGCCGCCCGGCGCCTCCCTCAGGCGGCTCGGGCCGCCCGGCGCCTCGCCAGGCCGGAACTGACCCCCCGGAACCTCGCCAGGCCGGAACTGACTCCCCGGAACCTCGCCAGGCCGGAACTGACCCCCCGGAACCTCGCCAGGCCGGAACTAATTCCCCGGAACCTTGCCAGGTACGGGACGAAACTCCCGGAACCGCCCGGAATCAAGAACAGGAAAGGCCAAACACTATGTTGGAGCAGACGGTGCTTTCGCCGCAGGAACTGAGGCTCGCCGCGGCCCGGTCCGGGCCCGCGGCCCCGCAGGCCGGGGGCCGGGAGCGGGTGGCCCGCCTCATAGCGGGCTCCGGTGGCCGCAAGCCCAGGATAGACGTGGAGCGGGCGCTCTACTTCACGAGATCCATGAGGGAGACCGAAGGCGAGCCACTCGGCCTCAGGTGGGCCAAGGCCTTAAAGCTCATAGCCGAGAACATTTCCGTCCATCTGGTGGATGGCCAGCTCCTCCTGGGCCGCGCAGGGGCCCCCGGCCGCCACGGGATCCTCTACCCGGAGCTGGACGGCGACTTCCTGGACCTCGCCGTGGCCTCCCTCCCAGACCGGGAGGGGTCCCCCGCCGCCATTTCGCCCGAGGACGCGAGGACCGTGGCCGAAGAGATAGCCCCCTGGTGGAAGGGCAGGACCTACCACGAGGCCCTGAACAGGGCGCTCCCCGAGGAGGTGAGGAGGCTCACCTACGCGGACGCGGACGGGCTGGTCTCGCGCTTCGTGGTAAACGAGACGAGTTCCTTCCGCTCCTCCATCCAGTGGGTCCACGACTACCGGAAGATCCTGGAGCGCGGCTTCAAGGGGCTCTGGGAGGAGGCCCGGGCCAAGCTCGCCTCCCTGGATCCCATGAGTCCGGCCGACCAGACCCTGAAGCGGCCCTTCTACGAGGCCGCGGCCGTCGCCTGCGAGGCGGCCAGGACCTTCGCCTCGCGATATTCGGAGGCGGCGCTCCGGGCGGCGGCGGAAGAGCGCCGCCCGGAGCGCCGGGCGGAATTGGAGGGGATGGCCGAGCGGGCCTCCCGCGTGCCCTGGCTTCCCGCCGAGAGCTTCCGGGACGCCGTGCAGTCCCAGTGGTTCACGCAGACGCTCTCGCGGCTGGAGCAGAAGACCGGGACGATAGTGTCCAACGGGAGGATGGACCAGTACCTCTTCCCGTACTACGAGAGGGACTCCGAGCTGGGCATCCTGGACGACGAGTCGGCCCTGGAACTCCTGGAGTGCCTGTGGGTCGAGCTCTCCGAGTTCGTGGACCTCTACATTTCCCCAGCGGGCGGGGCCTTCAACGAGGGCTACGCGCACTGGGAGGCCGTGACCGTGGGCGGCCAGACCCCGGACGGGCGCGACGCCGCGAACCGGCTTACCAGGCTCTTCCTGCGCTCCAAGCGGGAGTTCCCGCTCCACTACCCTGATCTGGCGGCCAGGGTCCACAGCCGCTCGCCCCAGTGGTACCTCCTGGACATAGCCGAGACCGTGAAGGACGGCTCCGGTTTCCCGAAGATCATAAACGACGAGGAGGTCGTGCCCCTCTACGTCTCGAAGGGTGCCGCGTTTACCGAGGCGCTGGACTACGCCGTCTCCGGCTGCACCGAGGCCAGGATGCCCAACCGCGACACCTACACCTCCGGCGGGGCCTACGTGAACTTCGCGGCGGCCCTGGAGATGGCCCTCAGGAACGGCAGGCTCCTCAAGTGGCCGGGGCTGCAGCTGGGCCCGGAGACGGGCCGCGCGGAGGATTTCGCATCCTACGGCGAGCTGTGGCGGGCTTACCTGGCCCAGCACCTCTGGCTCATGCGCTGCGCCTTCGTCCAGCAGGCCCACGTGAACCGGCTGAGGGCCGGGCACTTCGCGCAGCCGCTGGGTTCCGCCATGCACGACCTGGCCATGAAGCACGCGGTGGACCTCCACCAGGAGCGCGTCCCCGAGGGGCTGGACTTCGGGTACGTGGAGTTCATAGGCTACGGGACCGTGGCGGACTCCCTCGCGGCCGTCAAGAAGCGCGTCTTCGACGAGGGGAAGCTTACCATGCGGGAGCTCCTGGAGGCCCTGGACCGGGACTTCGAGGGCCGGGAACCCTTGCGGCTCCTTTTGAAGTCCGCCCCGCGCTACGGCAACAACGACCCCTACGCGGACTCGATAGCCAAGGAACTGGACAGGGTCTCATGCGAGTACGCCGCTAAATATTCGCGGGATTTGGGCATCAACAACGACGTGCGCTACGTGCCCTTCACGTCCCACGTGCCTTTCGGGAAGTCCGTCTCGGCCACGCCCAACGGGCGGAAGGCCTGGTTCCCGCTCTCGGACGGCTCGTCGCCCAGCCAGGGCGCCGACGACAAGGGCCCGACGTCGATCCTCCTTTCCAACTTCAACACCAAGAACCTCGATCTGCCCTCCCGGGCGGCGAGGATGCTGAACATCAAGTTCACCCCCCGGTGCCTCGCGGGCAAGGAAGGCTCGTCGAAGCTCGCGGACTTCATCCGCGCCTTCTGCGACCTGAAGCTCTGGCACGTGCAGTTCAACGTCGTAAACCGCCAGACGCTCCTGGACGCCCAGAAGGACCCCGAGGGCCACCGCGGGCTCATCGTGAGGATAGCCGGCTACAGCGCTTACTTCACGGACCTCTCCAGGGAGCTGCAGGACGATCTCATCGCCCGCCGCGACCACGACTCGCTTTAAGCGTCCGGCCTTTCCGCCGTCTCGGGAAGCGGGAGGCGGCCGGGCCGCCGGGCCGGCAGCCAGGCAGGCCGCCGGAATGGCCGAATTTTCTGCCCGGCATGGCAGGAACAACGTACGGGAAAATTATCATGGCCCCATCACCAGCAGCAACCCGAACGGGCGCCCCGGAGCGCGGCCTTGAAGCAAGGCGGATGGACGCCGGGAGCGTCCGCCGGGCGGACGCCGAGAACGTCTGGCACCACCTTACCCGCCACGGCGGCAAGCCGGGGCCCGTCATGGTGCGCGGGGAGGGGCTCCGCCTGTGGGACCTGGACGGGAAGGAGTACCTGGACGCGACCTCGGGAGGGGTCTGGTGCGTGAACGTGGGCTACGGGCGGCGCGAGATAGCAGAGAGGGTGGCGGCCCAGCTCGTGAAGATGCCCTACTACGTGGGATCCGCCGGTAACGAGCCAGCCGCCGAGTTTTCCGAAAGGCTTTTGGGGCACGCCCCGGGGCTCTCCAGGCTGTACTTCTCCAGCAGCGGATCCGAGGCCAACGAGAAAGCCTACAAGATGACGCGGCTCCTCGCGTCCCTTTCCGGCCGCGGGGGGGCGGCCATACTCTACCGCGACCGGGACTACCACGGGACGACCCTGGGGGCGCTCTCCACCTCAGGCCAGAGCGAGCGGAAGGAAGGCTTCGGGCCCTTCGTGCCGGGCTTCGAGGAGCTGCCCGCCGCCCACTGCTACCGCTGCCCCTTCGGGCTCAGGCGCGGCTCGTGCTCCTTGGAGTGCGCCCGGGCGGCGGGCGAGGCCATAGACCGCCTGGGGGAGGGCCGCGTGGCCGGCGCGGTCTTCGAGACGGTCACCGCCGGGGGCGGCGTCATAGTGCCTCCCGACGGCTACTGGCAGGAGGTCGCGGGAATCCTGAAAAGGCGCGGCGTCCTTCTCATCCTGGACGAGGTGGTGACGGGCATGGGCCGCACCGGCAAGATGTTCGCGTTCGAGCACTACGGCGTAACGCCGGACATGGCGACCCTGGCCAAGGGCGTCGCTTCCGCCTACATGCCGGTCTCGGTCACCCTGACCACGGAGGAGGTGTTCCGGGGCCTCCAGGAGGGCGAGGGCGCCTTAGGCTACTTCAGGGACATCTCCACCTTCGGCGGCTCCGCCGCGGCGGCCGCCGCGGCCGACGAGAACCTCGCGATAATCGAGCGCGAGGGGCTGGTGGAGCGCGCCCGGGAGATGGGCGGGGAGCTCCTGGACGCCTTGAAGGCCTCCCTGGCCCACCCCAACGTGGGGGACGTGCGGGGGCTTGGGCTCCTGTGCGGGGTGGAGCTCGTGAAGTCCAAGGAGGGCCGCGAGCCGCTGCCCGAGGAGGGGGCCATGGCCGTGGTGGCCCGCATGGCCGAGCTGGGAGTGCTCGCGGGCCGCACCAACCGCTCCATACCGGGCGGCAACAACGTTATCAACTTCGCCCCCGCGTTCACGGTAAGCCGCGACGAGGTCGAAGAGATCCGGCGGGCCCTCGTCCGGGCGCTGTCGGACGTCCTGGGTTGATGGCCGCCGGGCCCAGCCGGGCCTCCCTGCGGGGGCCGGCCGCCTCTCGGCGGGGGCCGGCCGACTCCCGGCGGCTA
>JAIRZX010000309.1 GCA_031267005.1 Deltaproteobacteria bacterium | reverse complement strand
GCCCTGCCCCGCCCCCCGGCCCGGCAACCTCAGGGCCGAGGCGGCCGAGCGTTGCGCCGCCTCGGAGCGTCCCTGCCTTGCCCTGCGGCCGTCAGCCCGCCGGGCCGCCCGCGCGGCACACCGGCCGGAGGACGCGGCCAAGGCGCAATCCGGCATTCTCAGCCGCTGACTTGGCACCCGACCTTATCCGCCATTCCCGGCCATATGCCGCGCGGCGATTCCGGCCCCGCGCCGCCAGCCGGGCCTTTCCCTCACGCCCTTTCAGACTTAAAAGCCGACCGCGAACGCCTCCTTCAGTGACACCTGCCCACGCCCTTCCAGATATGACCGTCCCGCCCGCCGCAGGGAGCCCCGCGCCGGCCCCGCCCGCTCGGGGATCGCCCCGGCCGCCGGGAGCCCGGACAGCCCTTGCGGAATCCCGCAGGTTCCGGCAAGCCCTCCGCATCCCGCAAGCCTTCCCCCGCCCCTCGCGGGCGCCGCCGCACCGGCTTCCGCGTGCCGGCCCCGCCTTCACCGGCCGCCCGGCCTCCACGCGGCCTCCCCCGCCCCGCCGTCCGGTTACCCCGCGGCGGCTGACCGATCGGCCGGCCATGTTGCGGCCGGCCCAGCGCCGACATCCGCCTCCCCGGGACCGGCCTCTCGCCGCCGGCCTCCCCGCCGAATCCGTACCGCCAGGGATTCCGACATCCCCCCCCTCCCACCGGCGGGGCGAGCGCGCCTGCGGCCCGGCATGCGACGGCCCCGGGAGCCGCTAAGCCGAGGGAAACCGCGCGGCGCTCGATCGCTCCTTGCCGAACTTAAAACCGAGCTTCGCCGAATGATGCCTGGCTGCTTTTGGCAAGCCCCAAAGCCAAAGACGGGCGGGTTTTCGCGAAATCTCGGAACAGCCTGAAGAAAACAAGAGTTTTAATTTGGCCCGGCGGTTCATAAAGACTGTCAAATAAGGTTTAATGGTTCTTAAAGACTTTACGTGGTTCTTAATACGGAACGGACAGTTATCCGCGGCCTCTTAAATGGCGCGGACAGCTTCAACGCCTTAAAAAAGACACCGGAAAAATTCCATTCCCAATTTATTTAAATAATCAAATTATATCCCAGCTTTAAACTAACGAGATTTTAATTACCTTTAATATTGCTTAATAAACCTTAAAAATCCCTGTCAGGCTAAACCAATCGCTCTGATTCTCAATCATTCCTATAATTCTTTTTTTAACCCTACTTATGCCTCAGATATGCTTAATTATACTCTGTAGGCACTAACGATTAACTTTTTAAGTATGCCTGACTTGCCTGGTATCCGCGCGGGCGCCGCGCCGCCCTCCTCCCCCCCGCCCCCGTCCCCCCCCGCCGCCGCCGGGACGCCCCCCCCCCGCGCTTCCGCCGCGCCCGGCGGAACCTCCCCCCCCCTTGGCGGGGGCGACTCCCCGGCCACGGGAGGTTTCGACGGCCCGGACGGCCCGGACGGGGCCGAGCCCGGCCTTTCCCCGGAACGGGAGGCTGAGGAGGGCGGGCTCGCGATACAGTTCACTCCCTCCCACACCCTCCATTTCTCCGACGGCTTAAACGACGACTGGGCCGGCCGGCTCTTCGATATAGCCGCCGGCCGCGAGGACGGAGCGGAGGAGGCGCCGGCCTCGCCTACCGTCCGTTTCTGGAAAAGCTTCGCCCAGGGCTTCATATCGACCCTCTGCAGGCTTCCCGACGACACCCCGCTCCTGGAGATGCCCCCACCGAACGACACCGAGCGGGTGCGCCAGATCTCGGGGGCGCCTCCCATGGTGGGAGGCGAGTACCTCAACTCCGAGACGCTCATGGACGTTTGGATAGGCCTGGCCGTCTGGACCATGCAGAACTCCTCGGGGCGGACGATGACGGAGTTTTTGGCCGCCCGGGCCCCTCGGTGGAGGCGGGTGGGCAGGGTCACCTTCCACCTGGCCGAGAACAAGCTCGACGAGGCGAGGCCCTTCGCCTTCCTGGCCACCTACGTGACGTCGCTCACAGCCGAGGGCCGCGACCGCCACCAGAAGCTCCGGCGGGCGCTCTTCCTGCGCACCGGGGCCCAGGACAAGCGCGCCTTGATAAGCCTCCTGTCGCCCGTGAAGAACGCCTCGGAGAAGCTCCCCTGGGTGAGGGAGCTGGAGGCCTCGGGCGGGCTGTACCGCTCCCAGCTCTGGACCGTCGACCAGGCCTACAGGTTCCTGAAGGACATCCCCGTCCTGGAGGAGGCCGGGCTTTCCGTCCGCATCCCGGACTGGTGGCGCAAGAAGCCCGAGGTGCGGGTGAAGATACTCGTGGGAGAGAACAAGGCCTCCGTCTTCGGGCTCAAAAGCCTCCTGGACTGGGACGTGCAGCTGGCGGTGGGCGACGAGAGCCTCACCCCAGAGGAGGTGAGCCAGCTCCTCTCCGCCGTGGGCACCGGGGACCTCATCTTCTTCAAGGGCCGCTGGGTCGAGGCCAACCGCGAGCAGCTCGCCCAGGCGCTCGACTACTGGAGCGAGGCCAGGAAGGCTGAGGAGAGCGGCATCACCTTCCTCCAGGCGATGAGGTTCCTCTCCGGCATGCCGACCTCCTCCGGCGAGGCCGCCGCCGCGGGGCTCCCCGACCCCGGCGACTGGGTAAAGCCCGAGGCCGGCGCGGCGCTGAAGGAAATCCTGAACCGCCTGAGGAGCCCCGAGGCCGCCGCCGCGCCCGCCGAGCTCACCGCCGAGCTCAGGCCGTACCAGCAGGTGGGGCTCAGCTGGCTCGCCCTCGTCACCGGCCTGGGGCTGGGCGCCTGCCTCGCCGACGACATGGGCCTCGGGAAGACCATCCAGGTCCTGGCGCTCCTGCTGCAGGACCGCGCCGCACGCGCGGCGGCTGCGGCCCCCCCGGCGCTGCCCTTCAGGACGGGCGGCAGGGGAAGGGAGCCCAAGCTCCCGCGGTTGGCTGCCCCCGCCGCCGGCGGCGGCCCCGGCCCAGCGGCGCCCGCCTTCCTGGCGAAAGGCATGGCCAGGCTCCCCGGCGAGCTCCCGGATGCGCGGGTGGCGCCCCCGGCCGCCCCGCCCTCCCTCCTGGTCGCCCCCGCCTCCCTCATAGCCAACTGGAAGGCCGAGGCCCAGCGCTTCTCGCCCACCTTGAGGCTCAACATATACCACCCCTCCGAGACCTCCCGGGACGTCCTATCCGGGTGGGACGCCGAGCCCGGCTCCATCTGCCGGGACTGCGACCTGGTCGTCACGAGCTACGCGCTCCTGGCCCGCCGGGTCGAGCTCTTCGAGGCGCTGGAGTTCCGGATGGTCATCCTGGACGAGGCCCAGGCCATCAAGAACCCCTCCACGGCCCAGAGCAGGGCGGTCAGGAAAATGCAGGCCCAGGCGAGGCTGGCGCTTACCGGCACCCCCATCGAGAACAGGCTCACTGACCTGTGGAGCCTCTTCGACTTCCTGGACCCCGGCCTCCTCGGGAGCTACCAGAAGTTCACCGGCGCCGTGGCGGAGCTGGAGCGCCGCAAGGAGGACCAGTACGGGCCGCTGAGGAGGCTCGTGGCCCCTTACCTGCTCCGGAGGCTCAAGAGCGACACCCGCATCATCGCGGATCTCCCCGACAAGGTCGAGACCAGCCTGTACTGCCACCTGACCCCCATCCAGGCGAAGCTCTACTCCCAGGTGGTGGACACCCTCCACAGGGAGCTCAAGTCCTTCGGCGGCGGCGGTACCGGCGGCATGAAGCGCCGGGGGCTCGTGCTGCATAGCCTCATGAGGCTGAAGCAGCTCATAAACCACCCCGCCCACATGACCGGCGACATGGACTGGGACCCGAACCGCAGCGGCAAGTTCCTCCGGGTGGCCGAGCTCGCCCGCGAGATGCACGAGCGCCAGGACCGGCTGCTGGTCTTCACCCAGTACCGGGAGATAATCGACCCGCTCATGAACCACCTGGCCGCCGCCTTCGGAAGCCCCGGTCTCTGCCTCCACGGCGGCACGCCGGTGAAGGCCCGCAGGGCGCTCGTGGACCAGTTCCAGGAGCCGGACGGCCCGCCGTTCTTCATCCTCTCCCTCAAGGCCGGCGGCACTGGCCTGAACCTGACCGCGGCCGGCCAGGTCGTCCACTTCGACCGCTGGTGGAACCCCGCGGTCGAGGACCAGGCGACGGACCGGGCTTACCGCATCGGCCAGAAGAAGAACGTCCTGGTCCACAAGTGCGTGACCCAGGGCACCCTGGAGGAGCGCA
The DNA here is from genome assembly GCA_031267005.1 of Deltaproteobacteria bacterium. Classification (GTDB taxonomy): domain Bacteria; phylum Desulfobacterota; class Desulfarculia; order Adiutricales; family Adiutricaceae; genus JAIRZX01. The sequence goes on along the minus strand of JAIRZX010000309.1, from coordinate 469 downwards.
TAGACAACCTGCTCCGGGAAAAGCGCGCCGTGGCGGGCGAGATCCTCTCCGGGAACGACGAGGTGAACTTCTCCGACATGGGCGACGAGGAGCTCATGGAACTCGTGGGCCTGGACCTCGACCGGGCCCTCATCTCCGAGGCCGGCCCCTCGAACGGCACGCGGCGCAGTCGGGCGGGCCAGGACGCCTGAAAAGCCGCGGGAAGCGCCTGGAGTCTGCCCGGGGCGCCTGGAGGGCCGCCGGCGGCCAGAAATCTCTGGGCCGCGCGGCACCCCAGGCTGCCGCCAAAGGCAAGGGGGTCCGCGCCGCCGGCGGCCGTTGCTCCCGGCGGGGACCGGCGCCTCCCCGCTTCCCCTTGCCGCCAGCCGCCGGCCTAACGCTTGGACATTAACCTCCGGACCCAACCCGCCCCCCTTATCCTTTACCTTAACTTTTGCCTCAGCCTCAGCCTCAGCCTCAGCCTCAGCCT
>JAIRZX010000307.1 GCA_031267005.1 Deltaproteobacteria bacterium | reverse complement strand
CAAGGCGGCAAGCCGTATCCGCCTGCGCAGGGTCGGCCGGCCCTCGCGGGAAACGGCATATATCCGCTCCTGGCTGGCCGGGACTTACCTGTTGAGAGGTACGCAAAACTATTTTCACTGTATTAAATTTTGCGCGCCCGCCAATACCACAGAGCGGCTTCCCACCGGGAGCCCTCCCCGCCAGCCGGTCACGCGGGCAAAAGGCCCTCCCCTCACCGGTGCCCGCACGGAAACCCCGGGGAGGCGCGGCTCCTTCAGGCGCTGCCCACGTAGGTGAAGCGGGTGGCTTGCCTCGAGCCGTTGAACGAACTGTGGACGACGCAGTTGGCAGGTCCGCCCGTGGAAGGGGTGCACACCACATCCACAGGATAATAGGAACGCCCCCCCTGGCATGTGGCGCCCCTGTCGTCGATCCTGACTCTCCCGCCCACCAGCTTCGCCGTTCCCGTGGTAGTGCAGACCAAACCGCGCCGGACGGAAGTGCTCACCTCTTCGATGCGGACGCTGGCCTTGCCGGATCCGTCTTTAAAGCAGTAAATGTAAACGAGATGGTTGCCCCAAATGTTTAGGAGGTTGGCGTCGGACTTCCAGCATCCTTTCAAAAAAGAGAGGTCTTTCGCGCCGGCCGGTATAATCAGCCCCGAGCCCGGGGCGGGGCCGCGCGGCCTCTGAGGTTTCCGGGCTGGCGCATCAGGAGGCGCCCGCAGGGGCGGGGCGGGCGCGGGCGCGGGCGCATCAGGAGGCGCCCGCTGGGGCGGACTGGGCGCGGGCGGGGCCGCCGCTTCCAGGGCCCGGGGGGCGTCCCCGGCGGAGGGAGGCGCGCCGTCGGCCCGTTCCGGCTCGGGGATGGCGGGGGCCGTCTCTTCCGGAACAGGCTCGGGAGCGTCCGGGCGGCAGACGGAAAGGGTCCTGAAATAGCGGCCCTTCAGGCCGTCCAGCTCGGCCCTGAGGCCTTCCTCGCGGCCCGGGACAGTCCCGTCCATGGGATCCGTGCCCCGGGCGGCGCGGGAGGCGCTACTGAAGCCCGGCGACAGGAGCCAGAAGAGGGCCAGGGCAAGCAGGAATGCGGAAAGGGCCGCGAGGGCGGGGCGCAGGAACCCCGCCCTGCACTCCTCGGGCGCGGCGGGGGCCGGGTACGGGGGCGCCGCCGGGAAGCCAGGGGCAAGGGCAAGGGCCTCGGGGGCGGCCCAAGGTTCCGGGAAAGGGTCCGGGACTGTGTCCTCGGGGCACTGGGGCTTCCACCAGCAAGCCAGCACGGGCACGCCGTCCACGACGAACGCCTTCTCGGGGCAACGGAGGCCTGCCGCCACGGACACGAAGGAAGCGGAAAGGCGCGAGGCGAGCCTGGCGGCGGCCCGCGTCTCGCCGAAGGCGGCGCGGCTATGGGGAGGGATCCCCGGATCCTCCGGATTCCGCAGTTCCCTTGGATCCGGGTGTAATTGGGCCAGCCGGGCGCCCAAGGCGGAAAACTCCCCAGCCATCCGGCGGAGCGTCCTGCAGGCGGCCTCCCTGTCCCCCGGGGGGAGCCCGGCGAGCTCGCGGGGCGTCCCCTCCAGAGGGGTGTGCCAGTAGACCACGCCGAGCGGGCCTTCCACGGGGGCGGCCAGGGACGCCGAAAAGGAGCCGGGGAGCTCCGGAAGGAGGAATTCCGCGGCCAGCGCCCAGTCGTCGGAGGGGGAGTCCCCGGACCCTCCGGGGACTTGCGCGGCGGGGGCCTCCGCCGGGTCCGGCGACGGCGGGGGGGGGCAACAGGGCCTGGCCGGCGGGAACGCCCCAGGCTCCTGGGCAGGGGCCGCGCTGCCATCGGGCCGGGGGACGGCAGAAGGCTCGCCGTCCAGCGGGGGGCTGGAATCGGGAGGAAAGCCGGAGGGCAACTTCGTGCATGCGAGGATTTGGCCGAGCATGGACGCATTATAGCAAGCCGAGCGGATTTCGCGCGAAGCGCGGGATTTTAGGAGGGAAGGCTCAACAGGGGCAACGCCCGGAGCCCGGCTCGCTTCGGCGGCTGGAGTTTCCTTTTGCCGCAGTTGGCGTCGTCCTCGAGTGGCGATCCTCCCCTTGTATCCGGTGTTGCGCCAGGCCTCGCAGCCGTTGCCGTGCTCCAACGTCAGTTCCCCCTGGGTTATGAAGCCCAGCTCCACGGCAGTCCTGGCGGCCAGGACGAACTCGTCAAGGCAGTCGGGGCGGATGCGGCGCGCCGGCCGCTGCGCCATGATGCCGGCGACGGAGGAGGAGGAGGAGGAGGAGGAGGCCAGGAAAGGCTCCAGGCCAGGCTCTGCCAGGCTGGCCACCTCTGGAGGGGCGTCGAAAAGGCGTGGAGGGTGGAGGCGACGAGGCGGCCGGTTATACCGGCTGCACGGCGTTTTCGGCAGTCTCCTTGTCGCGCAACTCCCCCTGCCATGACGATTTCGGGGTCCTGGCGGAGGATCGTGCTGATGACGCCCTCGACGGCGAAGCCGCCCTTGGGCTGGACGGCTATCTGGTTTATCTGGTCGTGGACCATCTTTATCGGGTCCCCGACGGCAGTGACGTTGATTTCCGAGGTGGCTGTCTGGAGCGGGGCGGAACAAGGCGTGGCGGCCTTGACGCTTCCAGTCGGGCCCGTCGCCGGGATTATGCCGCGGGGGTGCCGGGCGAACTCCTGCCACGCGGAGAAGTCGTCCTTGTTGTGGAACATCGTCTTCAGGTCCGGGAACGGCGCTTCCGGGTCCAGGATACGCATGG
>JAIRZX010000259.1 GCA_031267005.1 Deltaproteobacteria bacterium | reverse complement strand
GGGCTCGTCGAGGAGGCCCAAGCCGTGCTCTCTGGGATCCTGAAGGACCGGAAGGAGGCGCTGGGGGCCGACCACCCGGACACGTTAGGCACCATGGCGCTGCTCGCGGGCGTCCTGTCCAACGCCGGCTCGCACAAGAAGGCGAGGGAATTGCGCCAGTCGGTCCTGGACGCCCGCCTGACCGCCCTGGGCCCCGCCAGCGAGGAAACCCTGCTGGCCAAGGCCGATTTCGCGTCGAGCCTGGTCGACACCGGGGACGCCGGGCGGGCGGTGGAGCTCGCGAGGGAGGTGGTGGCCTCCTGGGGGGAACTCAAGGGCCCCGGTTCTCGGGAGGCGCTCGTGTCGCGGGCCTTCCTGGGCCGCGTCCTGGACTCCTCGGGCGACCCGGCGGGTGGGCTGGAGGAGCTCCGCGCGGCCTCGGAGGGCATCGACGCCCTCTCGGGCCCCAGCTCCCAGGATGCCACGGACGCGAAAAACGACCTGGCCTCCGTCCTGTACTCCTCCGGCGACTACGCGGCGGCCGCGACCGTCCTGGAGGGGCTCGTCTCCTCCCTGGAGGCCAGTTTCGGGCCTTCGCACCCGGATTCGCTGGAGGCCGCGAGCTTCCTGGCCGAAGCGCTGGAGTGCCTGGGCGGGCCGGAGCCGCTGGCCCGCGCCCGCGACCTCCACGCCCGGGCGCTCGCCGAGAGAAAGCGCTGCTTGGGATCCGGCAACCCGCTGACCCTGGAGTCCGCGAGCGGGCTGGCGGACGTCCTCTGCGCGCTGGGGCAGCCCGGCGACCTCGAAAGGGCGGCGCGCCTGGGCGCGTGGGTCTTAGCGGAGCGGGAGCGCCTGCTTGGCCCCGACGACCTTCTCACCTCGGAAGCGGCGGCCGGGCTGGGGGAGGCCTTGGAGCTTTTGGGCGGGACGAAGAATCTCGAGAAGGCTCAGGAGTACCACATCCGCGCCATGCTCGGTCGCGGGCAGAAGCTCGGGGCAAGCCACGCGGTCACGCTGGATTCAGCCAGCGCCTTGGCGGACGTCCTGAGCCGCCTGGGCGGCCCGCATAATTTCGAGAAGGCGCGGATGCTCCACGCCCGCACCCTCGCGTGCCGGGAGCGCGACCTGGGCCCTGTCCACCCTGCCGTCCTGGAGTCCGTTTCCGGGCTGGCCTTCTGCCTCACCCGCCTCGGCTTTCCCTCGGAGGCGGCGGCGCTTTACCGCAGGGCCCTCGATTGCCGCGAGAAGGCCTTGGGCCCCGAGAACCCGAAGACCCTAGCCTCCATGGCCGGGCTGGCCGACGCCCTTTCGCGGGCGGGGGAGCTTGAAGAGCCCCGGGCCCTCATATCCAGGATTCTGGAGCTCCGCGTCCGGCTCTTCGGCCCCGAAGACCCGGACGCCGTCTGGGCCAGGGAGTGCCTGGAGCGCCTGGACGGCCCCCGCTGACGCCCGGGCGGCCCGCAACGCCATTGTCCGGCGCGGCTCGCTCCGCGTTTCCCGCAACCCGCCGGACGGCCGGGCCTCTGGCCCTCCGTCCCTCGCTAACCCCGCTCCCCCAGGTGCCGCATGACTTTCGCCGACTGTGCCCTTATCCTCGCCGCCTTGGCCTTGCTTTCCTTCCTGCCGCCGTTGGGCGCAGGGGCGGCCTTCGCGGCGGGAAACAGTACCGGTCGCAAAAGGAAAGGCAAAGGCAAGGCAAAAGGCAATGGCAAGGGCCCGGGCAAAGGCTCCTGCGTTGCTCCGGCCGGTACGGGCCCCGCGTCGGGTAGCGGCCCGCCCCGCGCGGAGCCGGCCCGAGCGTCCGCCGGCCCCGCCGGGCCGGGCCGGCGCGGCGCCTGGCCGGAGTGGGCTTTCCCGCCCATGGGAAGGGCCCTGGAGGCCATGCGCGGGCATGTCGAGGCCGTCCTGGCCGGGGGCGATCCAGACCCCGACGCCCATCTCCTTGACGGTGTGAGGGCCGTCGCCCGCCTCGTCTACGGCCCGGGAGACCCGCGCGTCTGGGGGGCGATGTCGCGCTCGGCGCGCGCCTTGCTGGAATGCGGAAGGAGGAACTCCGAGCACGCTCTGCGGGCGGCCGCCGCCATGGCCGCCGGGGCCTCGGCCGGGTTCGCGGAGGTTAGGCGCGCGGGCGCCGGGGCGGGAGGGGCGGATCTCGCCGTCGAGGCGGCCTTCGCGGAGTCCACCCTGTCTGCGGCCCTGGGTCGGATGCCGCCGGACGCGCAAGGCGCGGTGCCTTCCCCGCCCGCGCCTTGCCGGGGCCTCTACGACGCCTACTATCCCATGCCTCAGACCCTTCCGGACGCGGCCCCGGCCCGCTATCACGCGGCGTACGCCGGCCTCTTGAGGGCGAGGCTCGCCGGGTTCGATGCGGGGGAGGGGGGGTCCGGCTCGCGTGAGGCGCTGGCCGCAAGGTCGATGCTGGGCGAGGCGATAGCGGACGCGTGCGTTTCGGACGGGCTCGGCGGGGAGGACCGCCGGAAGGCCATGGCGGAGGCCGGGTGGCTCTTGGGAGAGGCCAGCAAGGGGCTGGACTGGCTGGCGGGACGGGGAGACCCCGACTCGCTCGACGCGAAGTGCCGCTTCGCCCGTTTCGTCGCGGGGGAGTCCGGACCGGCTAGGATACTCCCGCAGCGCGGGGAAAAATTCGCGCCTGAAGGGGATTTGAAACTCGCCCTCACGCTGTACCGCGAGGTAATGGACGCCTCCGCCCAGGCCGTGGCCTCGCTGGACTGGTTCAGGTACGCCGCCTTCCGCGCGGCTGCCCTTTCGAGGGCCCTGGGCGATCACGGCTCCGCGGACGATCTGTTCGTGAGGCTTTTCGCGAAGATGGGCGGCGCGGGGTCTCCCGGTCGCGAGTTCGCGCAAACCGCCATGAACGGGAAGTTCCTGTTGGGTTTTGCCGAGGTATTGTGGGCCCAAGGCGAAAGCCGCTGCGCCATTGAATTCGCCAACCCCGGGATGGCCTCGTTGCAGAAGAACCTTGGCGCCCGCCACGGGGAAGCCGTTCGCGGCCTGGCGTTGATCGGCCGTATCGCCGGCGGGTCTGGGGATCACGAGAGTTCGGTCTCGTTCCTTTCCTCGGCAGCGGATTTCCTGGAAGACCCGGCGGCGGGGGACGACCCGGTGCTGGCGGAGCTGGAAATGGAAATAGCCCTGGAGCTGATGGGAATGCGCGATCCCGAGACGGCGCTCAGGCTCGTCGGCCGTTCCGCCGCGAGGGCCGCCGGAACCGGGGGCGGCGCCGTACCGCTTCGCGCCAAGGTCCGCGAGCTGTCGGCCCGGGCGCTCGGAATGGGGGGGGATTACGCGCCCTCCTCGGACGCCTTGCTCGCTGCCTTGGCCATTTTCGACGGTAAGCTTGCGAACTCCATTCCCTACGCGACCGCGAAATCCGGACACGGGCTCAGGGAAGCGCTCCTGGACCTGTCGTTCCGGGGGCTCCTGGCGGCGGCGGAACAGGCGGGCGACCTCGAGTGGGCCTCGGCCGCCCGCGTTTTGGCGGAAGAGTCGGGGCGGCAGATGGACGAGCGCCGGGCCGGCGACTGAGGCCGCGCCGTCTGCGGCCAGGCCGGCCACTGAGGACGCGGCCGGGGGGAAGGCGAGAGGAGGGGAGGGTGCGCAAATGACGATTTGGGAAACGGCGGCGCTCATAGTCGGCCTAGCGGCCGTAGCGGCCGTCCCGTTGCTGGGCGGGTGTGACGCCTTGGCTTTCGCCAAAAAGAAGGGCCGCAAGGGCAAGGGCAAGTTCAAGTTCCAAGGCAATGTCAAGGGCAAGGGCAAAGACAAGGGAAAGGGACAAGGCCCTGACGGGAAGGGACCGTCCCCGCCGCCCGCTTCCGGCGCGTCCCCTCCGCCTGTTGCCCGAGCGCAGGCTTCCACCACCACCACCACCACCTCCTCCTCCTCCTCCTCCTCCTCCTCCTCCTCCTCCTCCTCCTCCTCCGCCGCCGCCGCCCGTCCTCCGGTCGCCGTCCCCCACTGGCCCGAGTGGCGCTTCGACGGCATGGGACCACTTCTGGACGGCGTTCTCAGGGAGGCCGGCCAGGCGATGGGGGGAGGGAGTTTCGTCCAGGCCGCCGTGTCCATGGACCGCTTGCGGGCGATAGCGGGCGAGCTCTACGGCCCCGGCGATCCGAGGGCTGCGGCGGCCCTTTCGCGGACGGCCTCGGCCCTAGTCCACTCCGTGGGGGGCTTCGGGTCGCCGCCCGACAGCTCCGAGGGCGGCCTCGCCGCCAAGGCGGAGGAGCGGGCCGCGGCAGCGCTCTCCCTGGCCAGGGGCGCCGTCAAGCTCCTGGACACGGCGGAGGGTTACGCGGAAGGGGTTGCCGGCAAGGGCGCCCGCCGTTCCCCCGAGCGGGAGTTCGCCGAGCGGACCCGCGACGAGGCCGCGCGGATAGACCGGGCGCTCGCGGGCCGGGGAGCGTCCCGGACGGCGCCTTCCGGCCCGTCGGCCCCTTCCGCCCGCCGCGCGCTCTTCGCCTTGAACGACGCCCTGTTTTCGCTCTTCGACGGCTACTGGGACCCGCCCGAGCTCGACTGCGGGGCGATGGAGAGCTATTACGAGAGGGCCCGGGCCTCGGGCGGGCCGGAGTCGCGGGAGGCTCTGAAGGCCCGCTCGTGGCTGGGCGAGGCGCTCGCGTCGAACCGCGATCCCGCGCGCGCCGCCGAGGCGCTGGAGCATCTCCGCTCGGCCGCCGAGGGGCTGGAGGAACTCCTTGGCCCTTCCCGCGTGGACACGCTGGACGCGAAGGGCCGCTACGCCCGCTTCCTGGCGGGCCGCTCCGGGCCGGTCAGGGTAATCCCGAGAAAGCCCGGGGAGGCGCCCCCGCAAGGCGCCCTGGCCGAGGCCGTGGGCGTCTGGCAGGACATCATCACCGACTCGCCGAAGGGCTCCGGCCAGTTGGAGCGGCGCGCGGAGGCGATGCTGGACGCGGCCGACGCCTTGAGCGAGCTGGGGTCCGGGGGCCCGGCTTCCAGGCTGCGCGCTGAGGCGGCGGCCGCCCTGAAGGAGCGCCTCGCCGAAGGGATCCAGCTCTCGCCGTCCGACTGGCGGGCCATCGCGGGCGCGGGCGAGAACCTCCTCGCTTCGGGCGGGAGCATCATGTCCGCCAAGGCGAAGCTCGCGAAGGCGACCGAGGGCTACAGGCACCTTCTTGGCCCCCGCCACAGGAGGACGCTCGCCGCCTGCGCCCGGCAGGCGGAAGTGGCTGAGCTCGGGGGCTGGAGCGCCGAGGCCACGGCGCTCAGGGCCTTCGCCGCCGCCGCTCTCGCCGACGCGGGGGGACCCGGCGACAGGGAGGCCTTCGCGTTGAGGGCCGGGATGGCCCGGAGCTTCCTCGCGCTCGGCGAGCCCGCCCACGCCCGCCTCCTGCTGGAGAGGAGCGCGCCTGACCCTCCCTGCCCTCCGGTCGCGGCGGGCGGCCGGGATCCCCTGGCCGACGAGGCCGCCGAGATCTTGGGCGAGAGCCGTCGGCTCGAAGCCGGAGGCTAGCGGGCGCCGAAGGGGCCAGACGCTGGCGGCAGGGCTCCGCAGGA
>JAIRZX010000255.1 GCA_031267005.1 Deltaproteobacteria bacterium | reverse complement strand
GAAGGTTACTTCTTCTTGTCGCCCTTGTCCTTGGAGGAGGCCTTGGCCGGTGCCGCTTTGGCGGCGGCCGCGGCGGTGGCGGCTTCGCTCTCGGCGGCCTGGGCCGCCTCGGCCTCGGCTTTCAGGCCCTTGGGTATGTTCACGACGGCCACGGGGAGATCCACGGTCTTGACCAGGGTCAGGGTGTCCGGAAGCTCCACCTGCGAGAGGTGCATGGTCTGGCCGAGGTTCAGCGGGGACACGTCCGCCACGATGGAGGGGGGAATGTCCGCCGGGAGCCCGCTCACGGTGATCTCGCGCTCGCTTTGGAGGATCTGGCCCCCGCGCTCGACGCCCGCGGCCTTGCCGGTCAGGGTCAAGGGCACCTTGACGGTGACCTTCTTGGCCGGGTCGATCTTCAGGAAATCCACGTGGAGGAGCTTCCTGGATACCGGGTGGATCTGCATGTCCTTTACCAGCGCGGGGAAAGCGCCGACGCCGTCAACCTCCAGGGTAAACAGCGAGCGGTTTCCGGAATCGCCCAGGAAGGCCTTCTTGACTTCGTTGTAGCTTAAATCTATGGACCTGGGCTCCGTGCCATCGCCGTAGCAAACTGCGGGAAGGCGGCCCTCCACGCGCATGCGCTTGGCCAGGTTGGAGCTGCCGGCCTCGCGGGCGGCGGCGGAAAGAGTCGTGGATAAACCCATTTGGACTGTCCTCCGAAGGAGAGATGATGCCGTAAGGCTCTGGGCCTCCGGGGGTGGCGTAAGGCCGCCTCCCGGGCTTTCGGGTGGGTCCCTGACCCCCTGGCCCCATTGGGAACTTGCCAATATACACCCTCCGCCCGGGAAAAGCGAGACCTTTCCGTCAGGGAGTCAGGGAGTCAGGGAGTCAGGGAGTCTGGGAGTCTGGGAGTCTGGGAGTCAGGGACAAAGGCAGGCCTTCCGGCCCCTTGGCGGGGAACGGCGCGCCGGCCGGCTGGACGAGGGCCCCGCTTGGCAAGGCTCCGGACGCGGGACTCTCCGGCTGACGGGCGCCGGCTCGAGCCTTTCCGGTAAACGGCCGCATGCTTGGGGCTCACAGGCGAATGGGCAGAGGGCGAAACGCCAGCCCGCCCGCAAGCCGACTTTTCGAATTCAGGACGTCCTTAACCCGAAGGAGACGGTCAGGACGTCCGTAAGCCGAAGGAGAAGGCTTGTCGGCGGCCGCACGGGCGGGCCCGCTTGACGGCGCCCGGACAGGCGCGAGGTCCGCGCCCGGCACGGCGGCGGTCCATGTTCGCGGAGGACCGCAGGACCTCGAAACGGCAAAGGGGTTCCCGGGCGCAAGCAAGCCAGCCGGGCCGACTGCCAGCCTGCCGGGACGCCAGCCTACCGGGCTTCAAGGCCGCCAGCTTGTCCGCAAGAGGCAACCCCCCCCCGCGCTTCCTAAGGCCGCGCCCTGGTTTTCCCGGGATTTCCCGGGCTCCCCGGGCTCCCCGGGCTCCATAAAAGCCGCCTTGCCGACCCATTAAAGCCGCCTCGCGGGCCCCTCAAGCCTCCCCTATACGAAGAGGGAGCTTATCGAGTCCTCCTGGTGGATGCGGCGGATGGCCTCGCTTAAGAGCTTCGCCACGGAGAGGACCTTGATCTTGTCCACCTCCCTCCCGGCGGGGGTGAGCGGGATGGAGTTGGTGACGGCGATGTGCAGGAGCGGGCTCTCCTCGATTTTCTTGAGGGCCTCGCCGGAGAACACAGGGTGGGTGGCCAGGGCCATCACTTCCAGGGCCCCCTTTTCCATGATGACCTTGGCGGCCTGGGCCAGGGTGCCCGCGGTGTCGACCATGTCGTCCATTATGACCGCGCGCTTGCCCTTCACGTCCCCGATGATGTTCATGGCCTTGGCTTCCCCGGGGGCGTCGCGCCGCTTGTCGACTATGGCCAGCGGAGCCTCCACGCGCTTGGCTATGGCCCTGGTGCGCTCCACGCCGCCGGCGTCGGGGGAGACCATGATGAGGTTCTCGGTGCCGATGGACTTCAGGTGCTGGAGCAGTATGGGGGAAGCGAAGAGGTGGTCCACCGGGATGTTGAAGAATCCCTGGATCTGGCCCGCGTGCAGGTCCATGGCGAGCACCCTGGTGGTCCCGGAAGCGGTGAGGAGATCCGCTACCAGCTTCGCGGAGATGGGCACCCTGGGCGCCGCCTTCCGGTCCTGCCTGGCGTAGCCGTAATAAGGGATGACAGCCGTGATGCGCCTGGCGGAGGCCCGTTTCAGGGCGTCGATGATAAGCAGGAGCTCCATCAGGTTGTCGTTTACGGGGGCGCAGGTGGACTGTATGACAAAGGTGTCGCGGCCGCGGACGTTCTCGCCCAGCTCTATGAAGATCTCCCCGTCCGAAAAGCGGCGGACCTGGGCCTTGCCCAGGGGCTGCCAGAGGGCCTCGCAGATCTCAAGCGCCAGGGCCTTGTTGGAGTTGCCGGAAAAGACCACGATGTCGTTGGGCATGGGATTGTCCTCGGGGCCCGGGCTGTGGGACCGCCGCGCCGGGCCCGCCTGCCCGGGAGGGCCGGGCGGGCCTTGGGGGATGAAGACGGCCGCTGGGCCGCGAGCGTGCCC
>JAIRZX010000241.1 GCA_031267005.1 Deltaproteobacteria bacterium | reverse complement strand
ATGGGCCGGGGACGGGAAAAATCCCTCGGGGGGGGGTGGCGGAACGGCCTGGGAAGGCGGTAGGCGGGACGGCCCGGGAGGGCGGGTGGCGGGAAGGCCAGGGAGGGCGGATAGGCAGGGAGTCCTGGAAGGCACGAAATAGCCGGGGGCCCCGGAGGGGTCCGCCCGGTCCGCAGCGCCCGCCGGAAGCCCCGCTGGCCCGCCCTCCCCGGACCCTAACGGCGGCGGCCGGTAACGTTCTTGATCTTCGCGCCCACCTTGCGGCGGATGCCGCTGAAAATCGACTCGCCCTTCTTCACCTCCTCCAGCTCGGCGAACTCCATCAAAAGCTCCTTCTGGCGCTCGGTCAAATCCTTCGGGACTACGACGTTCAAGGCCACTATAAGGTCGCCCCGCCTGCGGGAAGGCTCGCCCAGGGTAGGGAAGCCCAGTCCCTCCAGGCGCAGGAGCTTCCCGTTCTGGCTGCCCGGCGGCACCTCCACTTTGCGGACCTCGCCTTCCACGGTGGGGATCTCCAGCTCGCCGCCCAAGGAGGCGAGGGTCATGTCGATCTTCTTCTCGAGCAGGACGTGGTTGCGCTCGCGGCTGAACAGATCGTGGGGTTTCACGGTGATCTCGACGAAAAGATCCCCCGGGGGCCCCCCCTGGATGCCCTGGTGGCCCCGTCCCTGGTAGCGGAGGCGGTTTTGGGAGTCGATGCCGGGCGGGATCCTCACGTTTATCTCCCTGCGCTTCTTGACCCGGCCCTGGCCGTAACAGTCTGGGCAGGGGTCGGAGGCGACGGTCCCCTGGCCCATGCACCTGGGGCAGGTGGAAGCCATGCGGATGAAGCCGTTCCCCTGGAAGACCTGGCCCTGCCCCCGGCACTGCGGGCAACTCTCGCGGCGCCCGGTCCTGGAGCCAGAGCCTCCGCATGACGGGCAGTTCTCCTCCTTGGGGATGCTTATCACGCGCTCTGTGCCGAGGAGCGAATCGACGAAGTCAATCTCCAGCTCGTAGGACAGATCCTCGCCTCGTCTTGGCCCCTGGCGGCCGCTTGAGCCGCTGCCCCCGAAGAAGCCTCGGAATATGTCGCCGAAACCGTGGAAGGCGTCCTCGAAGCCGCCGAAGCCGCCGAAGCCGCCGCCCCCGCCCATGCCGGAAAGCCCGTTGTGCCCGTACTGGTCGTAGACCCGGCGCTTTTCGGAGTCTGAGAGCACGGCGTAGGCCTCTGCCGCCTCCTTGAAGCGCTCCTCGGCTTCGCCGTCTCCGGGGTTGCGGTCCGGATGGTACTTGAGCGCCAGCGACCTGTAGGACTTCTTTATCGTTTCGCCGTCGGCGTCCTGGCTCACGCCGAGGACTTCGTAATAGTCAATCTTATCGCTCATAACGCTGATGGAGGGTTCCCGTTTAGGCGGCCTGGCGTGGCTCCCGGAGTCCTTGGCGGGACTAGGGGGGCGGCGCGACCGGCGGGTGGAGCCGCCCGCGCGCCCGTAAGGGCCGCGTTTCGGTCCGGATGGCGGGCCCCGCCGCCGGGCCGGGACGGCCCTGGGGGCGGAAGGCCCGGGGAAAAGGCCGCAGGCTCCGGGCTGGGGAGCGGACTGGCCTGGGTCGCGGGGGCGGGCTCGCCAGGCAAGGCTAACGGCCGCTGAGGCGGACAGGGGACGGAAGGGCAAAGGGGCGAAAGGGGCTGCGGGGCGAATCGGCTATAGGGCCGAAAAAAGGCTCAGGGGCAGAAAGGGCAGAAAGGGGCAACGGGGGCGGAAGGGCTCGGGAGGGCCCGCGTCAGGCCGGGAGGCTGGCCTCGCCGGGAGAATCGGGGACGCCCTCGTCGCCCGCGTCGGGACTGGCCCCACCCTCCCCGCCAGACACGGGGTCCTGGATGCCGGCCGCGGCCTCGGCCTTCCGGGCGTAAAGCTCCAGGCCCTTCGCGCGGGCGTTGGCGGCGAGCCTCCCGAGCGAGCCGGCATCGGCGGCCGTCCCCAGCGAGCCGGCGGCCAGGGTGTAAAGGAAGAAGTCGCCGTCCTCAACCGCAGACCGGCGGAGCTCCTCCAAGGCCTCTTTGTCGCCGGATCTCTTGAAGAACTCCCAGGCCTCCGCGGGGCGGCCGGCCGCCAGAAGCTCGCGCCCGGCCCGCGTGAGTTCCGATGGCGGGGGGGCCTTGCGGCTTTCCAACAGGCGGCGGCGGGTCTTCCAGAGGAGTACGGATTGTGCCATGTCGCAGACTTAGGGGTTTGCCACGGGCGAGTTCCCGCAGGTTAACCGAACTATAATCATTTCCAAAGACTTGTCAAGGACGGCCGGGCCGCCTGGCTGCCTCGCCGATTGCGCCCTGCGGTTTTGAGCGCTCCACGAAAGCTTGGGAATCATGATGCCGGTGCAAAATGTCATTTTGGCCCAAGGAGGGGAATCGAGGCCCGCCTGCCCCTCCCACCCGGAAAATCAGTCGCCTCGTGCGCACTATTGAGAATGAATCGCAATAATGTTTCGCGGGAGTACTTTGAAGTCTGATTTAGGTATAATAAAGTCATGTTCGGAGCATAATTCCACCTATTTGTGACATAATTTGACTTTTCTAATTCTTTAACCACATCTCGTACCCGAAAACTCACCCGAGGTTAATGTAGAGCGCCGTCATCTTGATCTTGAGGCTGGCCTTCAGTATGCCCCTGATCCTTAAACGGCTTATGCCGCGCTTGTTATTTCCGATGCTGTATGTCGCCTCCTTCTCGGCCAGCATCCGGTACAAGGCCTTGGACTTCCCGGCGGCCATGTCCGTGCGCCGCTTGCCGTTTACGGCCTTCTTCGAGCTGACCGCCGCCCGGCAACGATTCAGGCACGGGCAGTCCGGGCAGACGCGGACGTCAAGCTCCCCGGCGGGGCCGCCGTCCTCGCCGCAGGGGCAGGACTCCGGCCTCTGCGCGGGCGGGGCGGCGGGCGCGGGAGCCTCAAGCGTCCCCGGGGCGGCCTTCGGCGCCTTGCCGGGGATCGGCGCCGGCTGCTCGAAGCCTTTCCCTTTGGCCATTTGGTAGTTCTCGAAGGAGCCGTAGTCCGTGTCGGCCAGCACAACGTCGGCGTCCGCGCCCAGTTGCCTGCCCCGCTCTATCCCCCCGGCGAGCGCGTACTGATCGTGTTTCTCGGCGTCCTCCACATCGACGCTGTAGATGCAGGCGGACTTCCTGTCGAGCCGCTCGCCGTCCCCGTCGCCGAAGAGGGCGGGGCAATCGAACAGTTCGGCCGTCTGGGCCTCGAGCCCCTTGCCCTTGTGGCCCGAGCAGGTCACGTCCGGATCGCTGAAATTCTGCAGGGAATCCGACCTGACGTCCTTGGGGTTCTTGGAGTTCTTGGAGTTCTTGGAGTTCTTGGGCTCGACCCTGCAGGGCCCGCCGCCGGGCCCGGCGGGGATCACGTCGCGCTACTCGCGGAGGACCCGCTCCGTCAGCCTGAAGGGGAGGGAGTAGCCGAGCGCGGGCTCGCCCGTGAAACGCCTGACGAGCGAGAAGAGGTCCTCGACCGTCCCCTGAAGCTCCTTGGCGCTGTCGGCGGGCCTTCCCCCGCCGAACATGCCCCAGGAGTCCTTTCCCTTGAGGCGCTTCCCCGCGAGCCCGGGGTCGATCTCGGCGAAGAGTTTCCCGTCCTGCTTGTTGGCGTCCATGAGGAAGTTCCTCCATTAGCCGTAATTTAGTGAAGAGTGCGCATTCAAATTAAGTCCCATATTGAGTGAAGCGCACACGCTTGCACCAAGCCGCATAGAGTCCCCGCCCAGCACTGCCCTGCAGTCAGCAGCCGACCACGCGCACGGCCTTGCCGCCGCGGTCCAGAGTCTCCCAGGTGAGTTTCTCTTCCCACGTTTTTGCGGAATCCCTGTCGAAGACGACCAGCCACCCGGCGGAAGAGCCGCTTTTGTCCATATAGCCGAGCACTTGCGCGACGCTTTCTTCCCTGGCCATGGCGCCTTTGACCTTCAATTCCACGGGATAGCGTATGCCGTTGTAGCTCACGCATATGTCGACAAAAGTTCTCCCCAGGCCGTATTCCCTTTGCACAAAGTCTGCCCCGCCGTTCAATACCCTTTGCATGAAGGCGAATAATACGATATGCGGAAAATCCTCCCTCTCGAATCCGGACAGGTTGTCTTTGATTATCTTGACAATATCCTCATGGATATCAAATTTATCCGCGATTTCGGTATTGGTCAGGGACTTGGCAACCCTGGTTTTCAAAAGGCGATGCCTCTCCATTTTTTCTTTCTCGGTCAATTCGTTGACTTCGCTGTTTTCCCTCCAATAGACCTGGAAGGCCCTGAGAAGTCCGTCCATGTCGAGCGCGGCCCCGTCCATCCACTGATTTTTGAGTGCTGCCGGAACATTTTTCTGAAGTTTTCTGGTCAAAGATCGTACGATTAACTCCCCGTAGAAGAGATTGGACGCCCTTAAGGATTCTTCGTTGCCGGGGTCCATCTTCATGATTCCGAGATCGATGACGTACGCTACGTCGTCTTCGGAAATACCCTCCGGCAAGGAACGCGCCCCGGTGACCACGGGTTCTATTACCCTTCTGACCCTCGGTTCCTTGAGCCGCTCCAGGAGAGAGTCGAAATGAATCTCGTTACGAAGAAGCATGTCCTGGGCGGCAAGGTCGATATCCAGTCCGGTGACTGCTCTGGAATAGTCTTTTTGAAACCGTCCGACTATGACATCTTTGGCCAGGGCGTTGACCAGCCAGGGCTGTCCTTCGGTCCAGAGCAAGGCCTGATCGATCGCTGACGGCTCGAAAACCTGCCCCGTCTCATCGGTGTGCTGTCCGTAGAGGGCCCCGACGTCATCTCTGGTGAAGTCGCCCAAGCTCAACGAGGACTCTATGATGTTGAAGGGACTGGGCAGTCTCATGGACTTTTCCTCAGGCCTTACCCTGTACAGGTAGTCCCTTATGTTCCGCATCCCCACAAGGGCCAGGGATTTTGGAAATCTGCTGGCCGGCGAACTATCACGGTCTATATATCCTTGCCTGATCTGGCCGAGGAACATCACGAGCGGCTCCTCATGAAGGCAGTCGGCCTCGTCGAAGAAGACGACCAGTTCCCTGTCCAAGGCATTGCACACGCTTTTCAACAGCGCCTTCACCATATTGACGGGATAGGCCATGTAAGGCATTTTTTCAAACGAGTAAGCCAGATCGCTTATCTCCGGAATGTCGGAGGAGTCAAGGCC
This sequence comes from Deltaproteobacteria bacterium, assembly GCA_031267005.1. Classification (GTDB taxonomy): domain Bacteria; phylum Desulfobacterota; class Desulfarculia; order Adiutricales; family Adiutricaceae; genus JAIRZX01. Next base: position 853 of record JAIRZX010000241.1, on the reverse strand, counting down.
GTCGTTTATCAAACCAGCGATATATTTCATGCCCGTTGCGGGGTCTTTGGTTTCTCTGAGGGTAGCCAGAGAACAGTAGAAGGCGTAATACTTTCCTTCGGAGTTAATCTGCCTAATCAGGGCTTTCAGACACGTGGTTTTCCCGGACTGGCGCGGCGCATGGATGCAGAAATATAATTCATCATCTATCTTTTCCATTACGTTCGGAAGGCGCGGGAGCGCCGGAAGCATGTAATGCTTGCTGGGGAGGCAGGCTCCTGAGGTATTGAAACTTTTGACAGAATTTGTGGTCATGGCCTCTCCAATATTTGACATGAATATTTTAGGCTTCTCTGCCGCATTCCTACATGTTCCTGAGACTGATATCGCGGCGCATGTTTCATATTAACAAAAAACCATAGGCAAGGTCAATCCTTGGCGTGCCCTGACTGGCAAGGCAGCTTAATGGTGGCCTGACCGGTCCATGGGGCGCGAAGGTTTGATTCCGCTACGGCCCCCTCTCATCCTCCCTGATTGGGTCCCAAAAGAGTGGGGGCATGCGAAGCGCAAGCCGCTTATCCGTTCACGGTCTCAAGGGGGGGCCTGTGTAAGGCTGGAGGCGAACTTCAGGCAGACGAAATAAGGGGGCCGCGAGCAGAAGGGAGGTAGCCCGGGGAACGGGCGGGAGGCGGTCCGGGGCAAGCGTGAGGCGGTCCGGGAGCAGGGGGAAGGCGGCCTTCTGTCCTGTGGACGGAGGCTGGGCCGAACCCGCCTTATGTTACGCAAGCGCCGGTCTTCGGGGCCGTCGGCCGTTCGCGGTCCGGCAGGACACTCCCGACGGCGGCCCCGGGGTTTCCCCGCCGCGCCGCCGCCG
>JAIRZX010000134.1 GCA_031267005.1 Deltaproteobacteria bacterium | reverse complement strand
GAAAACCGAGATAGGCGGCATGAAAACCGAGATAGGCGGCATGAAAACCGAGATAGGCGGCCTGAAAACCGATATAGGCGGCCTGAAAACCGATATAGGCGGCCTGAAAACCAGGATGGCCGGCGTCGAAACCAGAGTTGGAGATTTGGTAACAACCGTAGCGACGCTAAATTCATCCCTTGACACCAGGTCTATAGAGATGGGCGCCAGGATTGGCGATTTGCAGAAATCGATGGACTCCAAGTTTCTTGAGATGGGCACCAGGGTTGGCGATTTGCAAAAATCGATGGAACCCAGGTTCACCGCGATTGACACCAGGATGGGCGGGTTCCAGACCGGACTTAACAACGTGTATGACACAGTCTCGGATCTGCGGGAGACCGCCGCGCGCACGGAGGCCCTTTTATCCTTGCCTCGCGGATCCGCCAGCGACAGGAAGAGGCATCTGCCTCAGGGCGGCCTCTTCGGCGTCGGGAGTTCCGGCGCGGAGACCATGGCCGCATCCGGGCCAGGCGAACCAGGCACCGATTAACCCTCGGCCCCCGGGCCAGGCGCCCGCGAGAGACGCTCCGGAGGCGTCTCGCCCTGCCCCTCCGGCATAACCCGCCAACCCCTCTGCCGCCGGGTCCGGACTTCCGGGGCGGCCCGAGCCTCAACAGCCTCTCGCGGGTATGCCCGGGGCTCCCTCCGCAGGCCGAGAAACGTCCGTCCCCCGCCGCCGCCCGATCCCGCCCGTTCACGACAATCCCCCGGGCCGACCGGGACGGCTCCAAAACCTTCCCGCTCCCGACTTTCCCGAAACGGGCGCCTGACCGTCGGCAGGCCGGACAAATCGCCGCGCGGGGTTGCAAGCAGCCAGCCGTACGGCCGCTTCGCCAAGCCAGCCCTTAGCCCCGCCTGAGCTGCCCCCCGGTAGCCGTGCGCCGGTCCGGCCCGGAAGGCCGCTTCCGCCCCGAGCCCGCCGTGAAGAAAGCCTGCCCCCCTCCCGAATCCCGCCTGGCTCCCCGGGGCGGGCCCCCCCGCGCCGGGGAGGCGTCCTGAAAGCCGCCGCGTCCGACGAAATCCGCAACGGGGCAGTCCAACCCGAAAAGCGGGGCCGTTTCCCGTCAGCCCCCCGGCGGGCGCCAAGGGGAACCCGCGCCCCTTCAAAGGACCTGACTCCCGCAAAACCGTCCCTCAGCACCGCCTCCCTCATGCGGGTACGGACCGGCCGGCCGCAAAGCCGCGTCGCGGCCGGAACGCTTTCAGGGCGTTCCGGCCGGATAATCCTCACGCCGGGGCCTTCGGCGGGTTCCTGGCCGAAGATCGCGGGCCGACCCTTCAGCGGGCCCCGCGCATCCGCTGGGGCCGGGAATTCTTCCGTACAGGCGCGGCGCCCGGGGCTTTCCGGCCTGCTGTCAGGCTCCCCCCGCGCCTGGCGGGCCCCGGAGGCCCCGTGCGCGGAAACCCCCGGGACGCCCTGAGCCCTTGCCTCCCCTGCCGGTTCGCAAACAAGATCACGAGGAATCCCAAAGCTACAGGCGTACGGCGACGGCCAGACAGCGCGACGGTCGGGCTCCCATAGGGCGCGCCGTGCGCATTCAGGACGGTCGAACCGTTTGCCAAGGACAACGGCACGGCGGCGGACGCGCCGATCGGGACTGCCGCGGAGGCCCGCCTGGAGAAGCCGGCGCGGGTTGCCGCCGCGGAGGCCCTACAGGAGAAACCGCGGAGATTGCCGCCGCGGAGGCCCTACAGGACAAGCTCCCCCGCGCGCAAGCGGGAATGCAAGCCAGCCGTGAACCTTGCCCGCCGCCAATTGATTGCGAATTGTTTCAAGGCTAAACCCCTGAAATTATTGGATAAAATCAGGTTTTGCCAGACTCGGGGCCAAACCCCCGCCGCGCGGGGCGCTTGGCGCCGATGGAGGGCTCAAGGCGACGCGAAGGCGTGGAAGCCCACGCTCATGAGGCCGGCCAGCAGGAATTGACCGTCCAAGAACAGGTCGAACTGGAACCCGCCGAGGCCGGGGTTCTTGAGGAACCTCGAAAGCACTGCGGCGTTGTAGAGGGGCCCGCTCAAAAGGAACAGGAGCGCCTCGGGCCGCAACAGGCCCAGAACGACCGAAGAAGGGATGGCCAGAGCCCACGACGCCATCACCCAGCCGAGTATCCTGGCGGAACGCCTGCTGCCCAGGAGCAGCGCGATGCTTCCGGGGCCGAAGGAACGGTCGCCCCTCGCCTCCTGGAGGTCCGTCAGGAAATTCCTGACGGACATGTGTACGAAAACCAGCGCCGCCGCGCAGAGCGCGGCCGACAGCCCGGCAAAGTCCCGGGGCACGAGCGGCGGCTCCGCCAGGAGCGCGGGGAAGCACAGCAGCAGCGTCTTGCCGGCGGCGGCGGAGAAGGTTTTGCCGCCCGGGACGTCCTTAACCCCCTTGAGCCCCCGTTTCCTGAAGAACTCCAGCGGGTAGGGGATGGCGTACAGCACGGCCAGGGCCGCCTGGAGGCAGATGAAGGCCGTCACCCACGGCCCCAGCTCGCGGGCCGCGGCGAGGGAAAGGGCGAAGCTTCCCAGGCAGGCGAACACCAGCGGGCCCCGGTACTTGGAGAAGAAGGCGGAACGGTCCGGGTCGTTGAAGCGGGAGCCGTCCCGGTCCAGAAAGCCGTGAAAGAGGTTTACGGCCAAAGCGAAATAAAAAAACAGCGCGAAGAAGAGCCCGGGCGGATCGTAGCCGACGGCCCCCGACACGGCCCAGCCCACGGCGGCGCCCCCGGCCGCGCGGTAGATGAACGAGAGCGCCAGCGCCCTGGAAAACCTCCCGAAGAAGGAGGCGAAGGTCCTCTCCGAACTCCGTCCCAGGGAACCCAGTGCCTGGCAAACCATCCTCAGCTGCCAGATGGGCGTGGACGCGCCGGACGCCACCCCCACGGACTGGACGCCGTCGGTAAAGCCGGGGGGGATTTCCTCCGGTCCCTCCACGGCTACCGCGCGGACCCCGCTCCTCGCGCCCAGCTCGTAAAGCCTCCGGGTGTTGGCGGAATCCCGCCCCCCCACGACCACCAAAGCCGAGACCTCCCCGCAGAGCTCGACCACGCTCCTCTGGCGGTCCTCGGTTGCCTCGCAGACGGAGTTCAAAAACTCCACCCTGCCGGGCCAGCGCCTCTCGGCCGCCTCCGCCGCCGCCTCCCAGGCCCCGCTGTCCTGGGTCGTCTGGGCGGCGAAGAAAACCCGCCCCCAGTCCTCCGGAAGCGAGGCTATCTCGCCGGGGCCGGACGCCACGCAGCCCTTTCCCCCCGCGTAGCCCAGAAGCCCCTCCACTTCCGGATGCCCGGCCGTGCCCCAGACGACTACCCGGGCCCCCGCGGCGGCCTTCTCGGCCACCTTGCGCTGGACGCGGGCCACCTTGGGGCACGTGGCGTCTATAACCTTCGCGCCCGAAGCTTTGAGCTCCCTCTCCTTTTCCGGCGGGAGCCCGTGCGCCCGGACGATGACGGTGGAGCCCGGTCCGGGGGGGATCGCCGGATCGTAGAGGGAGAGACCCTTCGACTCCAAGAGCTTCAAGGCAGGCATGTTGTGGATGAGGGGCCCGTAGCTGTACACGCTCCTCCCGCGCTCCCTGGACAGCGCCTGGAAGGCCAAGTTCATGGCCCGCTTCACTCCCATGCAGTAGCCTATGTGCCTTGCGGGGACTATCTTCAAGCTGGGGTTCCTCGGTGTCGGCGCCTTGGGGAAAGGCTGTTGGCGAAAGGCCACCGGCGGCAGGGGATTCTGGAGCTACCCAGTTCCGAAGCCGGGTCGCGGGAAGAGCTTTGGCGGTTCAGCCGTCCCCCGGCCCGAAGCCTTCTTTCCGGTCCGGCCCGCAATGCCAAAGCAGAGCCGCTCCGGCACCGCATCCGTTAGGCCTCGGCCTTTGGGCCGGCGATGCTCTGGCGCGCCTCGGCCTTTGACCCGGCGGGCGCCATGCCGCGCCTCGGCCTTTGAGCCGACGATCCTCTGGCGCGCCTCGGCCTTGGAGCCGGCGGGCGCCATGCCGCGCCTCGGCATTTTGGCGATGGCGTCCTGGCGCGCGCCCAGGTCTTTATGCCGCGAAGGGCTCCGACGCGCTTCCGCCTTCGAGCCGCCGCAACCTCCGATACGCCTCGGCCTTCGCGCTGCCGGGGCAGGAGCGAGGGATTTGCTCCGCAGCCTCATACTTTAACGATACCCGCAGAACGCCGCTCCTGTCCAGAGGCTCGGCTTCCCGGCCTGTTTCCCGTGCATGGCGTCCTGGGAGGGCGTCTTCCGGCGGCGTTCTTGCGGCCGTCTGAGCCGCGCATGCTCCCGCGCGTCAGCCCAAATCGGCGGAGACGCCGATATTGGAGTATTCCGCGGCTGTAGCCCGCCGGGACGCGTCGCCCTCCGGACATGCCTTTCATGAGCCGAGCGGCCGCCAGCGGCTTTACGCAATGCCTCCGCACGACCGTTTAACGCGGCGCCCGCCCTGGCCTTCCCTGGCGGCGCCGGCAGCGGGGTTGAAGCGGGCATGCCCTCCGCCGGACGAATTCTAACTCCCCTCCGCCGGGAAATGCCGGCCGCCATGAACGAACGCGCCTGGCCGGGACCGGGACCGCAACCCTCACCGCGGCCGGATTTGGCGTCCCTCCGTTAATTGATAATCACGGATACAACTGTTTCAATGCGTATTTCGATAATTTCTCAGCATAATTTATAATTTCTCTATAGTTAGCAGTGAAACTCTTGTATTTATACATAAAGTATGTTTTATTATGCTATCTTGGTTTGATCGCGGCCGCCGTCCCTGCCGGATTCGGAAGGGAGCGGGCCGCTGTATAATGGTGCAGACGCCTGCCGGCGCGGGACTTGACGCCGTCCGGCAACTGATTCTTCGGATGGTTTTTGGAGTCACGGCGGCCCCTTCCGCCGAAATTAAGGGGTGAGCTTATGAGCGCTTTGAAGATCGCGTCGGGGGTAGTCGCCATCGTCCTGATAGCCCTGTTAGCCTACCTGTGGTCCGGGGCCTCCTCCGAAAGGGACATCCTTAAGAAGTCGCAAACCGCCCTCCAGGCCCGTATCGACCAGTCCGAAAGGGACGTCGACGGCCTGAGAGTCCAGCTCTCCCAAGCCCAGGAAAAGCAGCAGCAGACCCAAAATTCCCTGGACGAAGCCACCAGCAAGGCCTCCGAGGACAGGCGGGCCATAGACCGCCTCACCTCCGACAGCAACGAACTCTCCAGGCTCCGCGACCTGATGGATGAATCTTCCGCGGCTCTCCAGGAATGCAACGCCAAGCTCGCCGCCGCGACCGCCCCGCCCCCGCCGCCCCCCGCCCCGGCCGCGCCTCTCCCCGATGCCGCGCCCTTCCAAAGCGGCGGCGAGGAAACCCCCCTCAATCATCCTCCGGGCCCGGCGGCTTCCGAAGCTCCCGCCGTACCGGCCCCTCAGGCGCCGGAGCCCCAGATTCAGGCCCCGGCCCAGGATCAGGCCCCGGCTGGCGACGGCTCCGCGTCCGACAACCTGCTATCCGGCGCCGTGGACTTCAGCGCTCCGGCCCCGGTTCCGGCTCCAGGTTCGCCGCCATACTCCCCCGCCGCTCCGGAGCCGGTTCCCGCTCCGGCTCCGGCGCCCGCTACTGAGCCACCGGCCCCTGCCGCGCCTGTCCCGCCTGATACGGCGCCATCGTCCCCGGCCCCGCAGAGCTCGGCGCCCGCGACTCCCGGCGCGAGTTCGGAAGAGGCAGAAAGCGTCAGCTCCTACATCCATCCCATGTGGGTCTAGGCCGTCTCAGGTTCGTCTCTGCGTCCTTTAGCTCTGCTTCCTTAAGGAACCCGACAGACAGACCATTTTTAAAACGGCCCTTTACTGAAGAAGGCGCGGGAAGTTCGGAAACGGCTTCCGGCGCCTTCTTCGGTTCCGCGCGCCGAAACACTTCGCCCCGGGCGGTCCAGTTCTTTACGCTCCACCCGCAGGAGGCAATCCCTACAGGCGCAGGGCGCAAAAAAACCGCCCTCCGGATACCCATTGCCCAAAACCAGGGTATCGAAGGGCGGCTTTCTCCTTGTGGAAACCGGAAAGCCAAGGCCGCGGCTTCACCGCGCCCCGGCAAAAGCTTTGGCGGACGGGGCCCGCGATCACCTCGCGGGGAGGGCCCGCGCGCCTCTCAGGACAAAGCCTCCTCGGCGTACACGATCTTGGACAGGTCGCG
>JAIRZX010000110.1 GCA_031267005.1 Deltaproteobacteria bacterium | reverse complement strand
GGCCCTCGCCAGGCTCCGCGAGCGCGTTTGAGGCGCCAGGGCCCAGTTCCCGCCGCATCGCCCCGGACGCGAGGGCCCAGGCCGCCCGCGCGCCCGAGAGAGGCCTCTCCCTCGGGGCGGTCCGGGGTCCGGGGCCGGAAGCGGGCGCCGCGAGGCGGGGCCCGGTCAGCATGAGGATCTGGGCGGCCATGCAAAGAAATGTAGCACAATGCGATCCGGGGAGAAAGCCGTGCCCTTCGGCCGCTAGACTCGCCGGACGTCCCGCTTAGGCTTGCCCCCGTCCCGTCCGGGCCTGGAACCGTTTGGCGGGCTGGGCCCGGAACCGCTAAGCGGGTCGCGTTTAGCCGAGGCGCTGGAGCCTACGGGCGTGTTTGACGGCTGGCGGCGCAAGCGGGCCGTCGGGGCCGTCGGCTCTTCGCGGGGTGCGCCGCGGACCTCCCGGCCCTCCTTGCGGCGGAGACGACGGCGCGGGACCGCCTCCCGTGCGCGAACGGGAGCACAGGTTCCGGCGCGAAAAGCCCGGCGGAGGGGCCGGGCCGGGCTTCAACGCCGATCAGGGCGCAAGTCCGCCGTTGCCGGCCCCCCCGGCCGGGCTCGTGGCGCGAGATATTCTATTTTTAGCGGGCCTTTACCAAGCCCGGTTTGAAACTCGGGGCGGATCGCGGCCACGGGAGGCCGGTATCGTCTTTTCGGGGACCCCCGCGGGCGCCGGGCCCCGAGTTCCCCGGCCTTACGGCTCTGCGCGGGCCCCCTCGAAGAGGGCTATTGACATGGAACTCGCCAAAAACGCACTCGCCGGACAAAGGCTCCGAACCGATTTATACGGCGCCGTCATATTTAACTCGATTCAACGGCAGGCCGAAGGCTTTCGAAATAAGCCCGAGAACGTTTGCGTTAGGCCGGTGAAAATTAAAGCTTTTTCGAAAGGGTTATATCGCCTTCAAGGAATACCCGAATTTCTTGCGCCTGGGCTGTTCCTGCGTCTATTTTGCAAATCACTTCTGTGTCGGCTGGTATGATGAACGGAGAACTCGTAAATAGCAACGATGAGCCTGCCCAAGCCGTTCCTCCGTTGGGAAATTTTAAATCGCCTTTTGTGTTGGAGATGGAGGTTGCTTTAATTTCCTTTCCTTCAGCTATGATGGAAACGCTCAGGACAGTGGCTGCCTTTTTGGCAGTTAGTTCAACTCCCTTCTCAGTCCAGGCAACGCTAGTAAACCAGTCGTCAATGGGCTCTTCAGTCGCCGCGAAGATAGGAGTCGCCGTTTGGGAGACAAATAGCGTTAAGAAAAAAATTAAAATGGAGGAATAAATCAATTTGTTCATGTTTTCTCCTTGGTGAGGTTAACTGAATAGTTAACTGCCAAATGACAGATCGGAAAAAAAAAAGACGTATGCTGGAAGAATAACCGGTAAGAAGCAATCTAAGCTACATGCCATTTAAGTCATATTGCTTAACAGACGCCTAAGACATGGAAAAATTTTACGCATCCGTTTATGTTGCGCTCCCGGTCAGAACCAGTTTATGCGGTGCCAGTGGATGGGGTTCCCTTCCCTCGACCGGCATTACCGGAGTACCCTGGCCTGCTGACCCGCATTGCCGGTGTCGCCTGGCCTGGGGACCGCCAGTCTATTGCAACGCCACGGGCCCATCCGCCACCCTCCAGGCCCAGCCTGACCGCGACCGGTCGACGGTTGCCGCAAAGGCCCTTGCCCGTCCGGGCTCAACCTCCTTACCTATAGGCGCCCTGGAGGGTTTGCCGTGTTGCCGCGCTCGACCTTTGCGCGCAAGCCGCCGCCGTTGCCCCGGCGGAAACCGCCTTTCCTTTTTCCATCGGTTCCAAAGTCACCCCATCCTATCCCTGCGGGACGTAGGGTTTTCGCCTCGGCAGCCAGCGGCCTTCCCAGTTCCCTCGTCGGGTCGGCTTCCGCGTAAGGCTCCTTTCGACGCCTGCAAATATTCGCTCGCGTTGCGAACCGCACGCTTGCGGCCACGCCGAACGGGGCTTCCTGCCTCGGCCACGGACGTTTCGTTTCGTCCATGACCCCCGAGGCCGCCGCCGGCCGGAACAGCTGAGGCCGGACGGGACAGCCCTCCCCCGCAATAAAGCTTCCGGGGCTTCCCGGGTGGCTTGGGGTTCTCGGTTTCCAGGTCTTTCAGGGCCTTTGCGGCGCCTCATCCAGCTTGGCCGTTGATAACGAAAAAAAGATACCGTAACGCCTTCCGGCTGTCAACGGCACCAGGCGGACTGGCGGACTTCCAGAGCCTTGGCCTAACCAATCGAAAAGCCAGAAAGCCTTTTTCTTGCTTGGCTTCCGGATTATTCCGGCCTTGCCTGCACTTTGCCGCGGCGGCCGGGAAGGCCGAATGCTCCTCGCCTGCGGGAGGCGGCGGGGCCGGCGCCGCCGGGCGGCAGGCCTGGAACGAGTCCAGGTCGCGGGCCTTGAGGCCCGAAAACTCGGCGCGGAACGAGCCCGCGCGGCCGTCGTCCAGGCGGTTGCGGGATCGGCTGCGAGTATCGGCGGCGGGTATCGCCGAAGGCGCCCTCCGTAAGCCGGGCGGGAGATAAAGGAGGAGCCGCGCCAGCGCGAAGGCGCATGAGGCGGCAAAACCGGCGGGGAAGGCGGGGCCTGACGGGGCCGCCCCAGGACCCGGAGCCGGGCGGGAGATATCCGTTCCCCGAGCCGCCGGGCGCGGGGGACGCGGACGAGAGGGCCAAGGGGGTCTGCCCGCCGCGGACGGGCCCGGACCCGGCCCCGGGCGCGGCTGACGCCGCCGCCGGGGCCGCCTTGTCCGTCGGGGGCGGCGCTCCCAGCCCGCCTGGGCCGGGACGCCGCCTGCCGCAGAAGACCCGCTCGGGGCCGGGAACCCCCGCCGCGCGGGCGGCCAGGGCCGCGGCGGCGCGCGAAACGAAAATCGCGGAGGGTCTGGACGAAGGGGGCCGGGAGAAGACGAGAGCCGGGCCCCCGGGACCGCCAGTTCGGCCGCCCTGCGCCCCACGGCCGTGAACACCGAGTCCCCGCCGGGGCCCCGGATTGCCGAGTGCTCGCTCGCGGGGCCGCCCAAGGGTCCGCTCCAGGGGCCGCTCCAGGCGACGGCCCCGTTCGGGGACCCCACGGCCCGGCGAGCGCGTTAGAGGAGTCAGGCGCCAGTTCCCGCCGCATCGCTCCGGACGCGGGGGCCCACGGCCCCCGCCGCGCCAGAGAGAAAGCTCTCCCGCAGGC
>JAIRZX010000106.1 GCA_031267005.1 Deltaproteobacteria bacterium | reverse complement strand
CCGTAGGATATGAGCACGGGATCGACCCGGCCCTTCTTCTCGGCCGCGAGCTCCACCGCGGCGCGGAGCGCCTCGTCCAGGCCCCGCCCCTTCCTGGCCACGGCCGCGAAACACTTTATGCCAGTCAGCTCCTCCAGGCGCTTGATGTCGATCTTGACGCCGGACTTCTCGACCTCGTCCATCATGTTCAGGACCAGGACGAGCGGGCTCCCGAGCTCCATCATCTGGACGGTCAGGTACAGGTTGCGGTCCAGCACGCCCGCGTTCACCACGTCTATGACGGCGCCGGGGCGGTCCTCGGCCAGGACCCTCCTCGCCACGACCTCTTCCAGGGAATACGCGGTTATGGAGTAAGTGCCGGGCAGATCGATTAACGTCACTTCCTTGCCGTCGAGGTGCGCCGTGCCGTCCTTCTTCTCGACGGTAATGCCGGGGTAGTTCCCCACGTGCTGGCGGGCCCCGGTGTAGCGGTTGAAGGCCGTGGTCTTCCCCGAGTTGGGATTCCCCGCGATAGCTATCGCTTCAGCTGCGCTTGCAGTCAAAAGTTCCACCTCTTTGTGACGGCCCCGGCGCACGGGCTGCGCGGGGCGTGCGGCGCGAAATTTACGCCATGCTTGATCATCGGCCAGGAAGCGCGATCGCCCGCCGTCGGGCGCGCTGTAGCGGCAGGCGAAATACCGCCCGGAAAGCCGCGCGGCCGCGCTTGCGCGAATTCGGGATCCGGACGCGGGATCCGGAAGCGGACGGCTGCGCGGGCTGACGCATCGCCGCGTTTCGGGAAACGGAGCGTCTTTATGCTAAGGAAACGGAACTCCCTCAGTTACGGAAACGGAGCGTCCTTAAGTCAGTTAAGGACAAAGCGCCGCCCGCCCCGGCCAGCCGCGCTTGCCGGAAAATGGCTGCGCGCACTCGGACGCGTTCTTAGCGCTGCCCGGGCTTAACGGCCCTTCCCGGCCTCTCCGCGCTTAACGAGTGGCGGCCTTTAGGGATTTTTATCAGCGTGCCATATAAACAAAGCCACCGGATGAAAATGGCCGCCGGGACGCGGCCCGTTCTCTGGAGGGGGGGTGAACCGAGGCGCCCGTTTCGGGGCGTGGCAACTAACTGCGGAGCCTGCTGTCTTTGAGGCCCGCTAGCCCTGGCGTTCGGGCGGGGACGCCTCCCGTTGCGGGGGCTTCCTGAAAATCCGCGGATAGCATCCGCTTCTGCGCATCCGGCGTTACTTCATCCTGATGCTTAAATCAAATCCGCGATCCGGATGCAAAACCCAAGTCCGCGATCCGGATAAACCGCAAACCAACAACATCCGGCATCCCGCATCCGTCGGCGCATCCCAAAAAACCGGCGGCTGACATCCTCCATGCGGCTTAGGCTTGTTTAGCGAAGGGACCGCGCCTTCAACGGACTGACTGCGGGATCGTTATCCCGGGATACGGGCGCTAACCCGGATCGCTGGATCCCCGGGCTGAACTTAAGTCCCTGTCCTAATGCCCGATCCTGCTGTCGGGACCGCGCGCCCTTGAAGCCGGGCGCAGGCGGGAGGGAGCCGCCGCGTCAGGCGGCCACGGTGATGAAGTCGGCCTCGTTGTTGCGCAGCGTGAGCGTAAAACCCATGAGCCTCATGGCCATGGGATCCTTCAAGGGGGCGTGCCCCATGCACTTGACCTGGACGCCGGGAATGAGGCCCATGTCGCGTATGCGGCGGCCCATCTCGCCGTCCGCTGTAATGCCGGTAATGACGCCCATCTGCCCCCTCTTGAGCTTCCTGAGCGGCATCGTATTTTTCGAAACGTCGGCAGTCATGATCTTTCCACCTCTCGGATCTGCAAGGCCGGCGGCGTCGGCCGCGACGGGCGGGCTGGCCGCCCTAATCGTCCTGGAGCCCTTCGGCGAGGCTAGGGCACTTCTTGTGCTTTTTCTTGCCCCCGCAGCCGCAGCTGCACGACGGCCTCACGAAAACCTTATAGAAGGTGAGGCCGAGGGCGCCGAGCACTATCACGCCGATAATTGCCTGTTCCACGGCTAAACCCTGCTTCGGGGGGCCCGGGCGCCCCCGGAACGGGCGAGCGTCGAGGCGCCCGGCCCGGCGGGCGCCCCCGAGAACCATTCCCGAAGCACCCGCGGGCGCTGGAATTGAGAATGATTCTCAATATCATTATAGCCACTCCTTCCCCCCTGTCAAGGGCCCGTTTCAAGGCCATAACCCGGCATTTCGGGGTCGTCCCCCCCGGGGACGGACTCCCTTCCCGCTAAAACCCTTCACCTGTCAAGCCGGCTCGATTGAAAACCCCCGTTTTTTGACAGCATCGGATACCTTGGGGATTGATAAAAAAAAATCGCCCCCCTCCCCGGCCGCCGCCCTCGATTAGCTCCGGACTTGCATTTACCCTCAAACGACACTCAATCGGCGCTCGCGAGGAACCGCTTTCCGGCCGCATAGTCCCGCGGGATCCGGCCGCTTAGTCCCGCGGAACCGGGCGGCTCCGTCCCTCGGAATCGGGTTGGGGCGGACTCCCGCCTGCCGCCCTCCCCCCCCCGTCCGTACTTACAGTTCGGAAAACGGCTACGGTTCGCCGGGCATAACCGCCGGTTCAGGAGATATAGCCGATAATTCCGGGGGGGACCGCCCAGCCGCCCCGCGACCGGGGCCGGCCCCCCCCTTCGCGCCCGGCGCCGGGCTCCCGGCGTCCGTGACTCCGGACGCCAGCTCGCCGCATCCAGCTTGCCGCGCGCCAGTTTATTGGATGCGGAGCCGGCCCTTACCGGCCCCGAGCCCCGCGCGTCTCGGAGGCGATTGACAGAAGCCGTCTTATTGTGATTAAAGCGTTCTGGCCGACTTCCCGAAAGCCCATAAACCCGCCGACAGGGCGGCCAAAGGCCCCGCGCGGGCCGGCCGCGAGGACAAACCCTTAAATGCCAAGTTACGAGATAGCCGTCATACCCGGCGACGGCATCGGGCCAGAAGTTATCTGCGAGGCTCTGAAGTCCTTGAACGCGCTGGCCCCCCGTTTCGGCTTCACGGTCGACTTGAGGAGCTACCCCTTCGGGGCTGAATACTACCTTAAGCACAAGGAAGTGCTCCCCAAGGGCGGCCTGGAAGACCTCGGAACCGCGAAAGCCCTGCTGCTGGGCGCCGTGGGCGACCCCAGGGTGCCACCGGGGCCGGTGGAACAGGAGCTCCTGCTGGCGCTCCGGTTCCACTTCGACCAATACGTCAACATCCGCCCCTCCAGGACCTGGCCCAACGCCCCGATCCCGGTGGCCGTCCCGGAAGGCGCCGAGATAGACGTCCTCGTCGTCCGCGAGAACACCGAAGACTTCTACATGAACCTGGGCGCCTCCGGGGACGGCGGGCACCTCAAGGCGACCCTCCCCGTCCGGAGGGGGCTGTACAGCGGCGAGGCCAAAATCGAACTCTCCCTCGACCCGCCTTCGGAGGCGGCCTTCACCCTGGGCGTCCTCACCTCCCCCGGCACCGGCAGGGCGGCCGAACGGGCCTTCTCGCTCGCGGAGGAGCGCGGCGAGAGGCTTCTGTACTCGGCCACCAAGTCCAACGCCCTCCCGCACATATACGGCTTTTGGGACAGGACCGTCGCGGAGGCGGCCAAAAGCCACCCGGCGGTCAAGCTCAAGAACATCAACGTAGACAATTTGGCCTACCAGCTCGTCCGGGCCCCCCAGCATTTCGGCGTGGTGCTGTGCCCCAACCTCTTCGGGGACATCATAAGCGATCTGGCAGCCGGCATAACCGGCGGGCTGGGGCTGGCGGCCTCGGCCAACATCGGGGACGGGCTTTCCATGTTCGAGCCGGTCCACGGCTCCGCCCCGGACATCGCCGGCACCGGCAAAGCCAACCCGCTCGCCGCGATCCTGTCGGTGTCGCTCATGCTGGACCACCTGGGGGAAAGGGAAGCCGCCGAGGCCCTCAACGCGGCGGTCGAGACCTACCTTTCCAAGAGCCCCAGGGTTTCGCTCCCCTACGAGCTCGACGGCGGGGCGCCCTGCCCCAAGGTTGGCGACCTGGTGGTCCGGGCGATAGAGGGACACCTGTAGGCGGAGGCGGAGCCGATGATTCCCAGCGACCCCGGCAGCTCCGGCCCGGAAGGCCATTCCGCCCGCAGGGGAGGCCAGAGCGCCCTCCCCGGCGGCGCGTTCCCCGGCCCCGGAGGCCCGGCCCCCGGCCCGCCGGTCCCGCGCCCGGAAAACGGCCCGTCCGCGGCGGCCGCGCCGCGGCCGGGGGTCTTCCTGGACCGCGACGGCACCCTGAACCTCGACGACGGCTACACCTGGCGCTGGGAGGATTTCCGCTGGCTCCCGGGCGCCATTGAGGCGTTAAGGGTCCTCCAGGACGAGGGCCTCTTCGTCGCCATAGTCACCAACCAGGCCGGGGTGGCGCGGGGGCTGTACGGAGAGCGTGACATCGCGGCCCTCCACGAGAGGATGGGCGCTGATCTTGCTTCCCGCGGCCTCGCGCTCCCCCCGCTGTACTACTGCCCGCACCACCCGGACTTCACGGGGCCCTGCGGATGCCGCAAGCCCGAGCCGGGAATGCTCGTGAAAGCCGCGAGGGAGCACTCCCTCGATCTGTCCCGCTCGTTTATGGTAGGCGACAAAACCTCCGAGGTGCTCGCGGGCCTTACCGCCGGCGGCGCAGCCGTGCTCGTGCGCACGGGCTACGGGGCCGGTTCCGGCCCCCCGCCCGGGGGGGCCCTCGAGGCCCCGGACGTGCTGGGCGCCGCGAAGCTCATTGCCTCGCTCGTAAAGGCACGCGGCCCGGCCGGGCCCCCGTGAGGCCTTCCCCGGGGCCGGCTTAAGCCCCCGCCGCCCCCGGCTAATTCCGCCCCGATTTCCCTGAAGGGGCCCAGGCTGCCCCCGCGCCTTTTCCCCAAGCTTCCCTATACCATTCCCCGACCCCTTCCCAGGCCAGCTTCCCCGCAGCCCTTACCGGCCCCCGGCGGGAGTCCCCGGACCGGGGGCGGGCCTGACGCAAGACCCCCGCTGCGGATCCCCTCCGCGGCGAAGACAAAGAGACCGACACATGCCGCCAGCCGAAACCACCGTCACCCTCCCCAAGGCAGAAATCCCGCGCTCCTGGTACAACGTGCTCCCGGATCTCCCCGAGCCCCTCGAGCCCTACCTCACCCCCGACGGCCAGCCCGTGAAGCCGGAGATGCTCGCCCCCATCTTCCCGGAGGCCCTCATCGAGCAGGAGCTCTCCCCCAAGCCCCGCTTCGACATCCCCGAGCCGGTGCTGGAGACGCTCGCCCGCTGGCGGCCGACCCCCCTCACCCGGGCTGCGGGCCTCGAGAAGGCGCTGGGCGTGCGCTCGAGGATCTGGTTCAAGAACGAGTCGGTCTCCCCCTCGGGGAGCCACAAGAGCAACACGGCCATGGCCCAGGCCTACTACAACAAGGCGGCGGGCATAAAGCGCCTGGCGACGGAGACCGGCGCCGGCCAGTGGGGCACGGCGCTCTCCATCGCCGGGCAGGCCTTCGACCTCAACGTCCGCGTCTACATGGTGCGGATAAGCCTGGAGCAGAAGCCGGGCCGCAAGACCGTCATGAACCTCATGGGGGCCGAAGTGCTCTCGAGCCCGTCGGATTTGACCGAGGCTGGGCGCAAGGCCAAGGCCGAAAACCCCGGCACACTGGGCACCCTGGGGCTGGCCATCAGCGAGGCCGTGGAGGACGCCGCCTCCCGCCCCGACACCAACTACAGCCTGGGGAGCGTCCTGAACCACGTGCTCCTCCACCAGACCATCATCGGCCAGGAACTGAAAAAGCAGTTCAAGGCGGGCGGCATAAAGCCCGACTACCTCGTCGCCTGCCACGGCGGGGGATCGAACTTCGGCGGGATGGCCGTGCCTTTCGTCCCCGAGATTAAGGACGGCGCGAAGATATCGCTTATCGCCGCCGAGCCCGAAAGCTGCCCGAGCCTCACCCGCGGCAAGTTCGCCCACGACTTCGGGGACGCGGCCGGCTTGACCCCGATGCTCCCCATGTACACCCTGGGCAAGGACTTCCAGCCCCCGGCCATCCACGCGGGCGGTTTGAGGTACCACGGGGCCTCCCCCATCGTGAGCGCCCTCGTCAAGAGCGGCATGGTGAAACCCGAGGCGATAGGGGGCCCGGAGCTGTTCCGCTACGCGTCGCTCTTCGCCCGGACGGAGTTCATCGTGCCCGCCCCCGAGTCCGCCCACGCCCTGGCCGCCGCCTGCATGAAGGCCCTGGAGCTCGAGCAGGCCGGGAAGCCGGGAGACATCGTCTTCGTGCTCTCCGGACACGGGCTCCTGGACCTTTCGGCCTACGAGGACTTCATCAACACCTACTGATCCCGATTCGGGCCCCAGCCAGCTCCCCGCCAACGGCCCGGGACCCGTTCGCCGAGCGGCGCAAAGCCGTCCGGCTTCGCTCCTCCGGACGTTCAAGGCGACAGGAAACCAAGACAGGCGGGCGACACGGTCGCCGGAGATCAAGCCGCCCGGCGCCTGAACGCCGAGCCGGGGAGGCCGAACCCCGTACCGCCGCAGAAAACTCCAAGGGGGGATCCCGCAATGGGATCCCCCCATGTTTTAAAATATTGGCACACGCTTGCCGCGCAGCCGAAAAGGAGCGTCGGCTAGTATGTTGCAAGGGTCCCGGACGCTGCCGGAGGCGGCGCCGGGAGGCCTGGACGCAACATGCGGGAAGTTCGGCCCTGCTGGCGGGCGCGGAGCGCCGTCGGCTTCGCCCGCGGGCGCCCATTGTTTCAGCCATGAAGGAGGGGCCCTTGTATGTTGCAAGGGTCCCGGACGCTACCTGAGGCGGCGCCGGGAGGCCTGGACGCAGCATGCGGGAAGGCCGGACCTGCGGGCGGGCGCGGAACGCCGTCGGCTTCGCCCGCGGGCGCCCCTTGTTTCAGCCATGAAGGAGTGGCCGCCCGGGGCCGCTGGGGCAGCTGAATAGTTACAAAAAAGAAAGAATCTAAAACACCTCGAAAGTGAATTCAGCCGAAAAGGAGGCTGACTGCCATCGAGGTCCCGCCGCTCTTGAGACATCGCAAGCGATGCCGGGCAGTTTTTCCCTCTTCAGCCCTTCAGGTCCCCGATTGTTCCAGCCGCAGGCCCGATCGGACCGGCGCATGTTTCCATGCACAGGCGCGACAAGCCGAGACCGTAACCGCGGACGGAGAAAATGATTTCATGCGACCTGCGATTCAGAAGCGCAAGAGGAAACCCGGGGCCCCCGACGGCCAATATCCGTCCGCACGGGCGAGCCGGAAGGGATCGGCATGACGCTGACAGCCCACCCGGCAGAACGGAGCAGGGACGGCACCATGCCCGGCCATCCTTAAGAATGGCGGCCCGGCGGCCGGACTCACTCCGGGCCGCCCAGCTCCTTCACGGCCAGAAGCGATTCCAAGGTATCCGGATGGGACTTCCCGAGGAGCTGCAGCCTGGCCTCCAGCGCCTTCCGGTGGAGCGCCAGGGCCCCGGCCAGGTCGCCTGCGGCCCTGATGGCCTGCGCCTCGCGGAAGAGGGCCATCAGCTCGTCCGGGGAATCCGTCTCGCCTCTGCTGGATCTGATCTCCCGCTCGCGGGCGTAGGCGGAGGCGGCGCCGGAGAAGTCGCCCAGGCCCTCCTTCGCCAAAGCCAACGAGTGCATGGCCGAGACCAGCAGCGCGCCGTCCAGGAAGGCTCCCCCGGGCCGGGCCGCGCGTGCGGGAAAGGCCTCGATAGCGTCCGTCACCTTGCGGAAGCCCGCCTCGGCCGCGGCGAAGTCCCCGGCGGAGAGGCAGCTTTTCGAAAGCAGCCATGCCGCCCGGACGACGCGCGGGTGTCCTGGGCCCATCAGCCGCTCCATCTCGCCGGCCCAGCGTTTCATGAGCCCCAGGAGTTCCGGCGTCCCGCCGCAGACCAGCAGATCCGCCGCGGCAGTCAGCCGGAGCTCGGGGACGGCGGGTTCCAGAGGCCAGAACGTTTCAAGGGTCTCTGCGGCCCTGGCCCGGATGCCGGCCGACTGCATGATCTCTCCCGTCTCGTTCCGGAGTTCCGCCACGCGGAGGACCGCCTGGAGCCTCAGCCTGTTCCCGGCCCAGTAGCAGATCTCGCGAGCTCTCTGGACCTGGGAGTGCATCAGGAGCGAACGCCCGAGCCTGCCCGCGTCCCGGGCGCTATCTGCCAGCGCGAAGCGGTAACCTACGGAGATGTGGGAATCCGGCGGTTCCTTTTCGGAGGGTTCCGGATTCACCCCCTCCTCCAGGCCGATATTCCTCAGGATCCTCGCGGCGCCGGCCGCGTCGCCGAGTCCTTTCAGGCATTTGGCCTCGAACACGGCCAGGCTGAGCCGCCCCTCATTCACGAAGACAAACTCGTCTCCATAAGAGGCGGTGTCCATTGCCTTGAAGGCGGCGCTGAGACCTCGGGCGATTTCAAGCGCCCGCTTCAGATCCTGCTCGGGCGGTAGCTCCTCCGGAAGAAGCCTCATCACCACGGGCGGCCCGGACTCGTTCAAAAGGAACTGCATGAGCCTCAGCTTGGCGTCCAGCGCGTCATCCGACATGGGATCCAGCCGGTCCAGGGCTTCCGACGCTCCTGACAGGAGCATCCTCGCCTCCGAAAGGCTGCCCGGAACGGGCTCCCCCCCCTCCCCCCGGCCGCGGACGTCCGGAATGCCGTCCCAGTCCCGGAGCCCGTCGGCTTCCGCCGTCCTGCGGACGCCCCCGGTTGCCGCCAGGGAAGCGATATCGTAGGCGACGGCATGTCCCAGCTTCGACCGGAGAACCGGAATGCGCGACGGTTCCGTGAACATGCTTCCGTCTTCGGCTTCCGCCAGCGCCCTCCTCAGAGGGCCGGAATGGTCCGGCTGCGCGTAACTCCATTCCCTGTCGGACCAGACGTCGATGATATGGTCCAGCGAGCGCGGCGTCCCGGACCAGCCGCGGGCTTCCGGGTCCAGCCTGCGGCCCGGGGCGCCGGGTATCCTCCACGCGGCGGCCGCCAGGGTCCCGACAGCGGAGAGAAGCCCTGACCCGGCATCCTCGGCCTCCCGTCCGCCGGGCTCCCCTGCGGCAAGGGTCGCCTTGTCTCTTACGGAACGCAACGCGACCAGGAAGCGGGTTTCCGTTTCCAGGTCCCAGTCGCAAGGCCTGTCGGCGTCCCTGCACCAGTCGAATTGCCATCCCCAGCCCAAACTGGTCGCCCGGGACCTTTCCGGGCCCTTGACCCCGGCCAGGTTCCAGTCCGTTTCCCTCGCCCAGTCCATGTCCGCCGTCCGGCGCAAGCCCTTCGCCACTGACAGGCCCCCCTTCAAGGTGAGGGGCGGTGCCGGCGGATCCTGGATCCTCCTTGCGGTCTCCAGCGCGAAATCGATCTCTTCGGGATGCTCCTGCCACCCCTCGGACGCGAAAAAGCCCTCGAGCGCCCCGCAGGCGGCGAGCACGGAGGCTTTCCGGGCGGCCGGCGAGGCGGCGGAATCCTGGATAGACCGGGCCATCCTCGAAAGCGCGGCCCAGGGCCTGACATCGTCGCGACCGCTGATCATCAGGGCCAGCGCCCGGACGGAGTCCCAGAAAAAGGGGACGTTCTGCAAACGGCCCCCGCCGGCGCGCCTCTCCGCTGTGGCAACCAGATCGTCCAGCGCGGGACCCAGACTCGGAAAGGACCAGGCGGGCCATCCGTCCGGACGCGCCGGGTCCCGCTGCTCCGGGGCGGCGGCGGACGCCGGCCTGGGGCCGGGACGGGACTTCTTCCTTGGCGCGGATGCGGTCCTGGCAGACCCATTTCCTCTGCGTTTCTTGGCGGCGGCAAGTGCGGGCGCCGCGGGCAGAAGCGCCAGGACGGCCAGGACTGCGGACGCCGCCGCAAGGAGGACGGGCAGGGTCGGGGGCTCGGGGATGGTCATCGGGTGTCCTCGTACGGCGGGCGGTACGCCCGTCCTCGTTCAAGCGGGCTGCTCGGGAATCGGAACGGTGGGCAGGACCCAGCCGCCTTGGCCGGCATGAAGGCCTGGAAGGCGGAGAAGCCAGTGAGGGCGCAAGGCAAGAGCAAGACGGCGACGCTCCTGAAGCGCCTGGAGGCAGGACGGTACCGGTTGCGTCCGACATAAGTTAATACAAAAACGTCTTTCAATCAATTGCTCACCCGTCCGCGATGCCGGACGCGAGAATCGCGCCGGGAATTCGGGAAATATATTCTTGCATGTTTAAAAACATAATTCACAGGGATTTTATCTGTATATTTTAACGATTTCACAATTTACTGTACTATAGAGGTTTTCAGTCATGATTTTTCTTGGGTCGGCCTCTTGGCCTCTTTGGAATCTGCTCTTCCGAATCTTTCTTGGGCCGACCTCTTTTCTTGGGGATAGACTTTGCAGATGGCACAGAAAACCCCAATGCTTCGAGTTCATTGAAGACGTAGAGCAGGGTGTGGACCCAGTACGCGTCATTGCTTGAAGGAGGCTCTGGGGCGTCTTTCACCCGCCATGCCGATGACAGGTCATCCATCAGTTCTCCGTATGACATACCGGCCAACAGGCCTGCCGACCTGGCTTTTCGAAGGATGCGGCATGTCGCAACGGTGGAGAGAAAATTGATGAATTCCGATCCGATAAGCGAAAAATCCCCCTCAACATTGGCCTTGTCGAGACACTCATAGTTTTTGTATCTTGCGAATACAAGCTCTAACATCCATCTGTCATCGCGGCATAGGTAAACTGTCTTTCCGGGCAAGTCTTGGTCGCATTCGAATACGATTACGCCGAAGGTCTCTTTTTTCCCGCATACTTATCCGGATCGAAGTTGTGTTTCTTCTCAGCGTTTGCCAGATATCCCGCCTCTTCCACGGCTGCTCTCTTGGTGTCCTTGAAGGAGTATAGGAACCTGCCTCCTCCGACGGGGCATTTCTTGAAGACGATTTGCCTGTCGATTGTCCCTTCGAGGACTTCCTCGAACGCGAGCATCGAGTTTTCGGCGATACGCTTGTCGTTTCGTTTGATTGGCGTCAAGAAGTGCAACTCGGGCCTTTCCTTCAGCACGTCTTCGATATTGCTCGGCGGGAAACCCTTATCCGCTACGATGATCCCTTTC
>JAIRZX010000078.1 GCA_031267005.1 Deltaproteobacteria bacterium | reverse complement strand
CGGCCGCTTCCACGGCGGGCGAGGCGGAAGGGGCGGCGCCCTCGCCTGGGGTGCCCGCGGCGGCCCCGCCCGCGGCGGGCGCGTCCTCGGCGCCGGTCGCGGCGGCCTCTCCGGGCTCTCCGGGCTCTCCGTCCGCTCCGGAAGGCGCCGGCGGGCCGTAGCCGGCTCCGGAGTATGGATCGGCGTCCCCCGCCGAGGGAGGGTACCGGGGCCCGTCCGCCGCGGGCTCCGGACCGGCGCCGGGGCCATCGGCCGGCTGGCCGGGGGAAACCGCGTCCGCCGCGCCGCCGGCGGAAGGGGCGCCCGCGGGCCCGCCGCCGCCCTCGGAAACGGAAAGGAGGGACCGGGAGGCGTCGGCGGCGAGCGCGGCCGGGGTCCCCCCGGCTTCCCGCGAGTCCCCGCCCGCGGCGGAGGGCGCGCCTGGCTCCGCCCCGGCGACGGCTCCGGGCGGCGGCGCCGGGGTCGCCCTGCCCCCCCGGGTCGTGCGGGGGGCCGCGGAAGCGAGCAAGCCCGGTCCGGTTCCGGAGGCTGGGCGCGGCGCGCGGGGGGCTGAGGCCGACATGGCCGCCCCCCCGCCGATTCCGAGATGGGCGGCCTCCAGGGATGCCGCGGCGTGGAAGACCGCGTAGAAGTCGGCGACGAAGTCGCCGGGAAGCTCAGGGGCGCCGGAGAGGACGAGGCGCCTGCCCTCCCTGAACACCCGCCTTGTGTCGTCCATGACGGTGGAGGGGATCACGTCGTCCTGGACGAAGATGGGCACCACGGAGGACTCGGCGCGGACGCGGTCTAGCTCCGTCGCCACCGGGTCGGGGACTTCCAGGGTCCTGTCGCTCCATACAGATGTCCCCGCGCGTTCGCCGGCCTCGAACTCGCCGACGTCCGGCTGGCCGAGGAAGTACACGGTGGCGGCGGCGACGCCGGCCACGAAGAGCGCCCTGACGGCGAAGGCGGGGGTGAGCGCCTCCCCGGCGGCGCGGGAGAGCCAGGCCTTGGCTTGGGCGCGGCGGGCCGCGCGGCCGGCGGCCCGGTGGGGGCCGGAATGGCCGGGAGGCGGGTATCCGGGGACGCCGGGTATTACGGTTCGGGTCGTCATGGCTTAAAACTCGCGGAGGGGGTTCGGGGATACGCGCCCCTTCCCCCCTCCCTGGTCGGCCTTTGTGCGGTAGGCCTCGATGATGTCGCGGACCAGCCGGTGCCTCACCGAGTCCCGGCCCGTGAACTTGCAAAACGATACGCCCTCGGTTCCGGGCAGTATCTCCATGGCCTCCGCGAGGCCGTCTGGGGAGCCGCCGGGCAGATCGCTCTGCCCCGGATCGCCCGTCACGACCGCCCGGCTCATGGGGCCCAGGCGGGTCAAAAACATCTTCATCTGCTCGCGGGTGGCGTTCTGGGCTTCGTCAAGGATGACGAAGGCCCGCGAGAGCGTGCGGCCCCTCATGAAGGCCAGGGGGGCCATCTCGAGCTCGCCCGTGCTTTTCAGGGCGGCTATCTTCTTGAAAGGGAGGAGTTCCGCCAGGGCCTCGTAGAGGGGCCTCAGGTAGGGGTCCACCTTGTCGGCCAGATCCCCCGGCAGGAACCCCAGCCGCTCCCCCGCCTCGACTGCGGGGCGGGTCAGGACGATCCTCGCCACGTCCCCGCCCGTCAGCGCCTCGACCGCGGCGCAGACGGCCAGGAAGGTCTTGCCGGTGCCGGCTGGCCCGAGCCCGAAGACGAGAGAGTGAGTGCGCATGGCCTCCAGGAACTTCTTCTGGGCGACGGTCCTGGGCGCCGCCGGGAAGCCGGAGGCCCTGGAGGAGGCGTAGAAGTCCTCAATGTCTATGTCCGGGTCGTTTTTTAACAGGTGCGCCAGGCACTCGGTCTCCCAGGAGTCGGGCGCGGAGCCCCTGGCGGGGATTACGGAGAGCCCGTAGATCGCCTTGCGGCCGAGCTCCATAAGCTCCCCGTCCTGGGAGGGCAGTATTATGTCCCCCCCGCGCTGGCTCGCCTGGAAGCCCAGGACGCCCGAGAGGATCTTGAGGTTGCGCGACTGGGGGCCCAGGAGGTCCTTCCTCACGGGCAACACCGCCCCCTCGGGGGTCTTCGACTCCCTGGCCCTGGCTTTCGGGGGGGCCTTTGCCTGGGACTTGGGGGCGGACGCCTTGGGGGAGGCGGCCTTGGCGGGCGGTGGGGTCATGTTGCTGCCGTCGCGGCGACCGGCCGCCGCCGTCCTCGGGCCCCGCTCTGCGGGACGGACGCGGGCGGAGGCCTGGGAAGGGGGGGCCGGGGCCGAAGCCCGGTTTCGGGGGTTGGTAATCGGGAACGGGGGGCCGGGGAAAAGGCGGGCTGCCCCGGCGCGGAAACTTAAGGGGGCAGAGTTTTCCGGGAGGGCTGGAAAGTCCGGCCGCCCGGAAGCCCTGCGCCCCGGAGGAGGGGCGCCTTAACATGATCTTCGGAACGCGGGGCCCGGAACATAAGCCCTGGAGGGCGTCCCGGACAGCTTGCCCGTTTGGATCCGTACCTTTAACTGCCTACGCCAGCCGGCCTTCCGGCTCCCGACCGCTCGCCTGTCCGGCTCTGTCCTCTTGCCTTCCGGAGCCCTGTCCTCTTGCCTTCCGACCCTCTGCGCCCTTGCCGGCTTTACTGCATCCGCTTTCCTTCCGGCCCTCCGCCCGCTTGCCGCGCGTTCCCAGTCCGCTTTCCTTCCGAACCTCCGCTAGCCTCCCTTCCGAAATCTCCCCTGGCCTTACTTCCGGCTTTTCGCGCGCCGGGTTTTCGATTCCTGCCAGCTTGCCCGGCGGCCTCGCCAGTTCGCCGCGAACGCCGGTCCGGTCCGGCCTTTAGGCCCCTGGAGGCTATCCCGCAAAGCCCGTTGCCGCGAAGCCGGGCGGGCCCCGCCTCCTTCGAAGGGGACGGACGGGCGGCATGGAGCCGAGCCGCTTCGCCGCAAAGGGCCTTTCCCGCTGAAAGCGCAGAGCCAGGGAGTTTTCCTGAAAACCCGCCCCCGCCTGGGGCGCCTCGGCTCCCCGGCGGTCACACGATGGAGGTGCCCACCAGGGAGTATATCAACAGGCTCACCACGTCGCTCGTGGAGGTCACCACCGGCCCCGAGGCCAGGGCCGGGTCGATGTTGGCGGCCTTGAAGGCCACCGGGGTCATGACGCCCATGAAGGCAGAGACCAGAATGGCCGCTGCTATCGAGCAGCCGACGGCCGCGCCGAGCCTCAAGGCCTGGTGGATGGAGCCGGACGCGACGGCTATGGCCAGCCCCAGGGTTACTGCGAGCAAGCCGGAGACCTTCTGCTCCTTCACGACGTTTTTGAAGACCTGGCCGCCCGCGATGCGGCCCATGGCGATGCTCCTGACGGTGATGGTGGCGCACTGGCTCCCCACGGCCCCGGAAAGCCCCATGACCATGGGCACGAAGGCCACGAGGGCCATGGTCTCGCGGAACGACTTCTCGAAGTAGGAGAGGATGAAGCTCGTGAGGAAGCCCCCGCCCAGGTTGAAGAGTAGCCAGGGGAGCCTCAGCGTGGCGGTCCTGGCGACCCCGGCGCCGGCCAGCTCCTCCTCGCTGGAGCCCGCCAGGCGGTAGAAGTCCTGGTCGGCCTCCTCGTGGACGACGTCAATGATGTCGTCCACCGTGATCCTGCCCAGGAGCCGGTTCTGGCTGTCCACCACGGGGGCGGCCTTCACGTCGTACTTCTGGAACTTCTGGGCCGCGGTCTCCTGGTCCTCGTCCACGTGGAGCACGAGGGAGGGGGGGCGGGTGATGAGCTCCCCCAGGAGGGTCCCCCGCCGGGCGAGCAGGAGGTCGCGCAGGCTCACCTCGCCCTTCAGGACCCCGTGGTCGTCCACCACGAACACGCTGGAGAGATCCCCCACCTCGTCGGCCTCCTCGCGGATCCTGTCAACCGCTGCCTCCACCGAGTCCGAGCTCTTGAGCCTCACCAGCTCGGCCTGCATGATGCCGCCGGCCGTGTCCTCCCCGTACATGAGGAGGCGCCTGACGTCCTCCTGGTCCTCGGTGCCCAGCCCGGACAGGACCTCCTTCGCGGCCTCGTCCGGGAGCTCGCCCACGATGTCCGCCGCGTCGTCGGTGTCCATCTCGTCCACGAGCCTGGTGAGCTTGTCGAGGGGGAGGGTCCTCGCCACCTCGTCCCTGGTGCTCTCGGAGAGCTCGACCAGCACGTCGGCGGCCAGCTGGATGTCCAGGTGGCTCATCACCTTGATGGTGTCCTCCATGTCCAGGGGGGCGATGGCTTCGGCCAGGTCCGCCGGATGGAGGGAACTCAGGAAGCCAGCGAGCTCCTTCTCGCGCCCCGCTTCCAGGAGGGGCTTTATGGCTACGAGGGGGTTTGCGGTCATCAAATAAGGCTCCGGGCGTGGAGGCGGCTGGCGCCGGGGAAGGCGAGGGGGCCGCCCCCCGCGGCGCGGCGCGGGCGGGCCCAACTTCCGGCGGCGGCCGGGGGGAGTCTCAAGGCCGGGGCTGAAGGCGGCGGCCGGGGCTAGGGGACGGGAGGAAAAGGGCTGGAACGGGTCCGGGCGCGGGAGCGCCAGGCCGGAGGTTCAGCCGAAGGCGTCGCGGGCTGGCTTCGCCGGCGCGGGAAGGCCCGGACGGGCTCGGGGGAGGCTAGCGGGCGTCTCGGGAAGGCCCGGACGGGCCCGGGGGAGGCTTGCGGGCGTCTCGGGAAGGCCCGGACGGGCCCGGGGCGTCTCGGGCGGGCCCGGACGGGCCCGGGGGAGGCGCCGCGGCATGGCCCGGGCGGGGTGCGGAGCGGGTGGATCCCCATGGGGAAGAGGCCGGCGGGAGCGCCCGGCGGGAGTCCACAATCTAACATGTTAAAACTATTCGGCGAAAATGAAAGCAAAATTTTCAAGCTTCCCTGCCGCAGGCCCGGAGGGCCGGCATCTGCGGAAAAAGACTAGTGTTTTCAACTACTTAGGGCTTCAGGGGGCTTGGGTCCCGGAGGTGAGGGCTGCGTCCCGCGCGGCGCTTTTCGGCCCGATGCCGCGGGCCGGGCCCCCGGCGGGGAGCTTCGGGGAGCTTCGTCGCGCTCGTCGGAGCGGGCGAGGCCGCGCCTTTGGGGCGGCGGGAAGGGCCAGGCTGGCCCGGACCCGGGCGGGGCCGGGGAGGGGGTCAAGCCGGGGGGACGCAGGCCGGGCCGGGGCCTCCGCCGGACCCCCAAAAACACCCGCGGGCCGTGAGGCGCGCGGGCGGTGACGGGGCGGCGGGGGGGCGTCAGGTACGGGGCGGCGGGAAATTCAGCTCCAGCGGCCCCTCCGGGCCCAGGGGACCCAAGGACGCTCCGTTCCACTCGGC
This sequence comes from Deltaproteobacteria bacterium, assembly GCA_031267005.1. Lineage (GTDB taxonomy): Bacteria > Desulfobacterota > Desulfarculia > Adiutricales > Adiutricaceae > JAIRZX01. The sequence goes on along the minus strand of JAIRZX010000078.1, from coordinate 971 downwards.
TTCCACGGCGGCGCCGTTCCCGGCGGCCAGGGTTATGGAATCCTTGCTGTCGAAGCTCCTCTCCTCGCCGGCCTTGAAGTAGACGTGTATCACCGGGCCGTTGTCCACGCTCACCTGCGCCCAGGTGGCCCTCAGGGCCTTGAGCCTCAGCGTGCCGCCCGGGGCGGGGGGCTCGGGGCCAGGGGATGAGGCGGGCAGGAGGGCCGGGCCGGACGGGGCAGGGGGCGCGCCGCCGCCCGAGGCCGCCGGGGCGGGCTCGGGGCCGGAGGGGGGGGCGGCCAGGCTCAGGGTCTCGCGGCCGGGCGCCGCGGGGCGCCCGGAGGCCTCCCCGGCCGGGGGGATCGGCTGGGCTGGCTGGGCCCGGGCCGTGTCCGGGGCCACGTTCCCCGGGGGGGCCGTCTGGGCCGGGGCTGCAGAGGCCGTCGGAGCCTCGGGCCAGTGCGCCAGGAAGGGGATGTACTCGGCAGCGAGGTTGTGGACCGTGCGGTTGAAGGCCGTGAGGACGGCGAGAATGGCTATCGCGGCCAGGAGCACCAGGAAGGCAGTGCCGAAGGAGACGCCCTCGTCGGCGTCCAGATCGATCGGGTCGTACTTGGTGACCAGGGGCTTGCGCGGATCTGTCTTGTCCGCGGGCCCGGAAAGGCGCTTGTACTCGCTGACTATGACGGCGGGGTCGATGTTCACCGCCATCGCGTAGGAGCGCAGGAAGCCCCTGGCGTAGACCGGGGCCAGGCCCGTGAAGGTACCGGACTCCAGGTTGACCAGCTGGTCCATGGAGATCTTGGTGCGCGAGGCTATTTCGGAGCGCGAGATCTCCTGCCTCTCCCGCTCTGCCAGGAGATACGCCCCCAGCTCCCCGAATCCCGCGAAGGACAGCGGCTTGTGGCCGCCCTGGGTGTCGTCGGCGTCAGGGTGAGGGTGCTCGCTGGGATGTCTGAAGAAGGTCAATGTCCGGCCGTCCGGTGTTTCTG
>JAIRZX010000682.1 GCA_031267005.1 Deltaproteobacteria bacterium | reverse complement strand
GGCTGAAAGCGCGGGGCGGGCTTAATGCCGGAACGGCCGCCCTCCCGCGCTCGGGGGAGGCCCCCGCCCCGGCCGAAGCCCGGGGCGGGGCCCGTTCCGGGCGCCCGTTGCGGGGATTGTACCACAGGCCGGGCGGAATCGCAGTGGGGAGGGGCGGGGGCTGAACCGGTGGGCAGTGGAAGCTGCCGGCGGGTCCGGGACGGTCCCGAGGGAGCGGCCGCTGCGGGGGTCAGGGTACGGCCTCGGGCCTCGGCGCGGGGGGATTGGGCCGCGGGCCTCGGCGCGGGAGCCTTGGAGCGGGAGCCTTGGAACTCGGGCTTGGAGCTAGGAGCCTGTTGCGTAATTCCTGACAGGCGTAGGCATGGCACTGGCAGTAGAAGTAGGGACTAGCATTTTCCTACCACATTCAGCCTCATACCTCCTTAAAAGACAATTACGCAACAGGCTCCTAGGGGATTGGACCGGCCCCTGGGGGCCGCCTTTGGCCGTCTTCGGACCCGTTCGGCGGCTTTGGGGCCTCCAGAGGCCGGTTCCGGCCGGCGGGCGGGCTCAGGGCCGCCCGAGGGGCGGCGTCGACCGCGCGGGGCCCCTGCCGGGCCGCTGGCGTTTATCCGGCGCCGTCCGGAGCCGCTTTTCGGGGATGCATTCCGGGGATGCATTCCGGGGACGGCTTCGGGGAGTTCCCGGCCGCCGTCCGCTACAGGTCGTCCTCGACGGGCAGGTTGGTCTGCCCGGGGCCGCGCTGGACGGCGGAGAAGGGCTCGCCCTGGTAGTCCATGGGGTCCACCCCGTAGGCGCGGCACTTGATTATGAACTCCTCGGGGGAGAGCTCCAGGACGGCGCTAGCGGTCTCCACGTCCCCCTGGTGGCAGGAGAGCGCCTTGGAGAGGTAGACGGTCTCGGCCTCGGCCAGGAGGGAGTCGTCGGAGACCTCCCCGTGCTTGAAGACCTCCGGGGCAAGCCTCAGGTGGAGGGGGAGGACGTCCATCACGATGTGGCCGCTCTGGGAGAAGCGGGCCAGGATCGCCGCCTCGGCCTTCAGCTCGGAAAGGTTGCCGGGCCAGGGGTAGGCGCGGAGGCACTCCATGGCGGAGGGGTCTATGCCCTTGAAGCTCATGCCCAGCTGGCGGGCGGCCTTGGCGACGTACTCGTTCGCCAGGTACTCTATGTCGTAGCGCATCTCCCTCAAGGGCGGGAGGGCGAGGTTTATCTTGGTGAGCCTCGCGTAGAGGTCCTCGCGGAACAGCCCGTTCTCGACGCGCTCGAGCAGGTTCGCCGAAGACGAGCTGATGAAGCGGACGGCGACGTTGCGGGCGTGCCGCGATCCTATGGGGTAGATGAGCCCCTCCTCCAGGGCCATGAGCACGCTCCTCTGGGCGGTCATGGAGAGGTACTCGATGTGGCGCAGGAAGATGGAGCCGTTGTCGGCGAGGCTCATGAGCCCCGCCTGGTTGTCGTCCGCCCCCGACTCCTGGCCGAAGAGGATTCGGTCCATCTGGGCCGGCTGGAGATCGGAGAGGGTGACCTTGATGAAGCGGCCGTTCTTCTGGGCGCTCTGGAGGTGGATGTGGCGGGCGAGGCTCGTCTTGTCGGTCCCGGGCTCGCCGGTTATGAAGATGGGCTCGTGGTTCTGGGCCACGTGGGAGGCGGTGGAGTAGACGATGCGGACCTTCAGGTCCCGGCTCGCGATGTCCGCGGCCGGATCCGTTGAGCCCTCCTGGATCTGGCGGGCGTTCTCGCGGTCGGCCCCTGCTATGATGTTGTCCAGGAACGGGCTCATGAGCTGGCCCAGGGCGGCCAGGAAGCTCAGGTCCTGCTCGTCCGCGTCCCGGTTCTGGTTTTCCACGTACAGGAGCCCCATGTTTGAGGCGGATCGGCAGTAGAGGGGGGCCATGACGCAGGGCTGGTCGACCTGCAGCACGTGGCGCGTCCCGGCGTTGAAGTCGAGCCCGGTCACTATCCTGGGCCACAGGAGCGCCTCGCCCAGCTCGGTAACCCTGCGGTAGGGGACCTGGCTGATGAGGAGCCTCTTGCCCTCCGGGTGAGACACGTAGGATATCTGCCGCAGGCCCGTGGACGACCCCGGCCACAGGATGGAAACCGACGTGGCCCCGGCCTGCTCGGAGAGGAAGTTCACGAAGGTCGGCACGACGTCCTGCTCGGGCACGGTGCAAAGCACGTGGTTTAAGGCCGAGATCAGGGCGGCCTGGTCCGCGGTTATGTTGGCCGCGCAGTCGGAGCCGGGCCGGCTGATGGTGTTCTGCTGGGACTCCGTGACGGAGTTCAGCACGAGGGCGGCGGGGGCGGGGCCGGTCACCACGTCCAGGAGGGGGTCGAAGATGAAGATCTCCTGGCCTATCTTCACGCAGTCGAAGGGCTTGAGCTTGGTCTGGAGCGTTACGGGGAGGTCGTTTAGAAGCGTCCCGTTGGTGCTCTCGAGATCGGCTATGAAGTAGCTCTCGCCTATCTTGGATATCTCGGCGTGCCGCCGGGAGGCGCTCCTGTCGAAAAGTATCAGGTCGCAGTCCGAGGAGCGCCCCAGGACCGCCTTGTCGTGCAGGGCGAATCGGAATCCAAGCCGGTCTTCCCGGAAGGCTACGAGCTCGGCCATCGTGTTACCTTAGCGTTGTTTGGGGGCGTTGGGTTCAGGAACCGGGGGCGTCTTCCCTGCGGGCAGCAAGGTTGCCGGTGGCCCCGGGGCGGACCGTCCGCACCGGGGTAAGCCTTTTTATGATGCCAGAAACGCGAAGTTAAGTCAAACGCGGCCGGCTTTTCCGGACCTGGGCCGGAGCGGGCTAAGCGGGGTCCCGCTCCCCCCGCCCCCGGGCCGAGGCCGCGTTTCGGCGAAGATTAGGGTCCGGGTCGAGGCTTAACTTGCGCCGTACTAAGCCGAAGGGGGCACGGGAACGCTTTCGGGCGTCCGGTTTCGGGTGGGGCCGGGGAGCGTCGGCATGGGGCCTGGGCAGGCCAGGCCAGGGCAGGGCAGGCCTGGGCATGAAGTGGACGGGACTGAGGAACGGTTGGCGGGCGGTCGGGAAGGTTGTGGCGGGGAGGGGCGGATGGACAACCGGAGAGGCTGGAACTGGCTCGCGTGGCGCGTTTGCAGCGAGGGAATGTTGATGACCGCGCAAAAAGCCCTTTCGGCCTAAGGAGGGGAGTCGAGGCTCGCCGATCCATCCCTCCAGGGAAAATCGTCTTGGCCTAAGAGAACGTTGGCTCTCTTGAAAAGACATCCTGAAGAGGATGTTTCTGGGTTGCAGAAATAGCTGTTAGTTGTTTTGCAAAACTGAAATTTTACAACTGTTGATAATTCCGAAAATTAAAACCGATGAAATTCTATGAACAATGATTGGCCGGGAAATACATGCCGCAGCGCTTCATCATCTCCAGCTCCCCATGATTATGAACGGGGCCCAGTAGTACGGGTGCGAGTATCCCTCCCCTTCCCAGGCCGGGGCGGCGTTGCGGGCCGCATGGGCGATCCCGTAGCCCACGAGCGCCGTGCCGCGCGCTGGACCTGCCGAGGCGGCGGTGTCCCGCATGACCTTCAGCTGGGCCCCCCGGAGAGCCTCGGCCTTGCCCCGGCCCTCGGAGTAGAGGAGCCGGTAGAACTCCCCCATGAGTTCCGGGGTGGACATGTCGTCCACCGGAAGAAGCGTTGCCAGCACAGAACCTGCGCCAGCCCGGAGGAAGATCTCGCCCAAGCTGTCAACCTCGCGGCCGTCCGCGCCTTTCCTCGCGCCCGATCCGGTGTCGCAGGCGGAAAGCGTCAGGATGTCCAGGCCGGTGAAGTCGAATTCGGCCGACGTCTTGAGTTCGCCGAGGCTCAAGCGGGTCCCGTCCCCAAGAAGAAGCGACGAGCGCGCGACGCTCTCCGGGTCCATGACGAAGTGGCTGGCCACGTGCACCGCTCCCG
>JAIRZX010000659.1 GCA_031267005.1 Deltaproteobacteria bacterium | reverse complement strand
GGGATAGAGCGAGGCTTGCATGGTTGGCCAGGAAAACCAGGCTATTTTGGAAATCGGCTCCGAAATCGCTAATTTCTCTGAATTGAGAAACGAAGGCTATATTTACGTTGACAAGACCGATTTCATCCATAAGATCCTTACAGGTCCGCGCAAAAAATTTTTCCTTTCCCGGCCAAGGCGGTTCGGCAAAACCCTTCTGATCGATACCATCGAGGAAGTTGCTTCAGGCAGGAAAGAACTTTTTTCCGGACTTGCCATTGACAGGCTTCGCAGGGAAGACGAGTGGACCCGTTCGCACGTTCTGAGGATCAGCATGAACTCGTTTATCGATGACCCTACTACCCTTGATTCCAGCATCGCTAAAAATCTTCGCCATTACGCCAAATTCAGGGGTTTCACAATCGAGGAAGGCAACTCTGCCGACAGCCTAACAGAAATATTGGGAACTATTTGCGCTAATTACAAGGACATTCCTTTAGTTACGCAGAATATCAGCCTGGATGACGGTCTGATAGCTGACCGCAAAAAGATAATCGTTTTGATTGATGAATACGATGCGCCGATAATCAATAATTTAACTAACAATACAAAACTTGAAATTGCAAAAGAGACTCTTCACGGATTTTATAATTCGTTAAAATCATGTGAAAACCTGATAGAACGTATTTTCATTACGGGAATAACCAAATTTTCGCAATTATCCTTGTTTTCGGCTATGAATAATCTTCGTGATATCAGTTTCAAAAAAGAATACGGGACAATATGCGGTTTCACAATAGAAGAAATTTCTAACTGTTATTCACAACATCTTGATGTGACTTTGGCTGAATTAAGGAACCAAAAAGAATTCGGTCCTGGTTTTTCAAAAAAAATGCTAATGGAGCGTATCATCGAGTGGTACGACGGATACAGCTGGAACGGTACAGACCGAGTGATTAACCCGCTGTCTTTACAGAATTTTCTGATTGACCATGAATTCAAAAACTATTGGTTTGGTACAGGGGAACCCAGACTAATTCAAAAGTTTAATATTACAGATGATATTTTTTCTAAAGTATTTAACGGAAGCGAAAGATTCACCGGAAGCGTTGACATACAGGATTCGGGCAATATTGACCCGATACCGCTGATGTTGCAGACAGGTTACCTGACTTTACGCAAGCGGGATAAAACTGAAGATAACAACAAACTATACCTCACGGTCCCTAACCGGGAAGTTGGCATGTCGATCATGAAAAACTACGTAAGCCGACATGTAATGCCGAAATTAACCGCTGAAAAAAATATTTTCAACTCAGTTAGGGCCAAACAATTCTGTCATGCTTTTTGCGAAGGTGACTCTGCCAACGCTGAAAAACTGTTGCAAGGATTCCTGAGCGTAATTCCGCATTCGTTGCATCGCCAAAAGGAATTTTTGTACCATGTTATTCTTCTGAACATTTTCGTAATGTCTGATTATGAAGTGGATCCTGAACAAAATACGGGTGGCGGCATTATAGATCTCGTCATTACAGCACAGGATAAACCAATTTTTATTACCGAAGTCAAATACGCTAAATCAGACACCGATAACGATACTGACTCTGATTCCATGAATTCCCTTATGCCTCAGACTATCGGCATATCAGACGCCAACTCAAAAAAACTCCAATCATGCGTTAATGCCGCTTTCAGGCAAATTATTGAAAAAGATTATCTTTTGCCTTATATGGCTCCTGGCAAAGATGTCCGCGCCGTTGCAATAGGCATATGCGGCAGGAACGATGTGCGGATCCGAAGCTGTCCCGCCGAAGATCTTCTGGCGAGGGCTTCGGAATACCTGGGTACTTCCCAGACCATCCAGGCGACCGACGGTCAGGCACAGACTGATGCGGCTGGGGATTCGAAAGAACCAGTGACCCAAAAAATGAAAAGGCATTGAATGAAGCCGGCAGGCGGCTCCAATCTAGGAAATCTTCGGCAAGGATTCCCCCTCCCCGGACGCCTGGCGTCAGGCGGCGGGGGCGGGTCACTGTACCCGCCGTCGCCATCCTCTTGCGGAAGGCTGGCGGGGTTTACGATAATTTACATGTTTAAACATGGAAGCGGTTTAAAATCCCGGTATCAGTTCACGATCCGTTCGCGGGGCAGAATACCGCCTCCCCCGCTTGTCGCTGGCGGCCTCCCCCATAACCCGGGACCGGCTTGCCTTGCTCTCCCGAAACCCGCTCTCCCGCTCGCCCGAAGCTCGACTCCAGCCTTACACTGGACCGCCACCCCATTGAACCAGTTGACGGGTACGCTCGAACCGACCCCTCCGCCGGGTGAGCCGCGGCCAACTCCCCCTCATGGAGCATTCGGCTTCGCGGGTGCTGGCTGGGTTTCCTCAGCGGAATCAATATTTCACGAGAATGGCAATATCTTATGGGAAGAAGCTGACCGCAAAGCGGAGATATAGTTAACGCGTTCATCTCGGAATTTGATGATCACTATATCTTAACCGGTAATTCCGTATCCGCCGCAAACTAATGCTAGATTTTTCAGGCCGTACTCAGGCCGTACTCAAGCTGAACGGCAATTTTAGGAATAAAAATTGAAAAAAATCTGAAATATTTCCGGGAAATAATTCTATTTTTTAAGGACGGCCGCACGCGTCGGCATTCCGGACGTAGTTCGTCAGAGTCTCGCCATTAGCGTCTCGTGAGGAACCCGCCCGGGTGAGTTCGCTAACGGTTTGCCATTCAAGGCCGCTCCCGTCGGATTCGAGGGGACTATCCCGCCCGTAACAGCATGACGTTTCGAGGACATGCACTGTAGCCCAGTCTGAAACGTGCCTGATTAGCAATTGCCTTTCTATGTAGGCCTTTCTGGCGATCAACCAGTCCATCGCCCTGGAAATACGGTCCAAAGGGCAATCAAGCAGATGGAGCCTTAACCCCACGGAAGTGGTTTTAAAAAGAACCCTTGAGGAAGAGTAGCCTGCGGGAACAATAATTTTAAGAACCGCAAGCGCCGCGATGACCTCCCTTTCTTGGCAAGGCCTACGGGATATGATTTCCATCAGTCCGAGGTGATCCATCGCCGTTGGCGCCGCAATGACGCGCCCGTCAGAGATTGCGAACACAGGATCGCATTCGGAACTCCCGGAAAGAGGTCCTGGTCAAAACGGATGCCCTTCTCCGATAAGCCCCTTGTAAAATATTAATAACGCCTCTTATTCAGCGTCTGACACGCCCGTTTACGTTATACAGGAACTTGGCGGCGGCCTTCCCGCCCGTCCGGACGGATCCCCTGATCCATTCGGAAACAATTCCTTTGGAGTTTGTTTTGGTCCAGATATTCACTGGATATTCCTCAGTCGGGAGGGATATTCCTCAGTCGGGAGCGCGGAAAAACAAAAAAGCCAAAAAGCGCACGGCACGGCTTTTTGGCATGGAGCGCCGCTTGGCAGATCAGAACCCAGATCAGAACCCGGATCACCGGCAGACCCGGCGGACACCGGGCGCGGGCGACGTAACCCGGCAAATTCCAGCCCCGAAGAAAGCAAGGGGGGGCCCCTCTCGCTGGAGGGCAAACAGGCACGGAAACGGGAGGATCGCGGCCTTCCGGGCCGCATCGGGGACCTGCCGCCGGTCCCCGGGATTCAACGCGTCCGTCAGCCAGCGCATCCGCCGGCGGACCCGCCCTACAGGAAAACGCCGAACCCCGCCGGACATAATCCCGCCGAAAGATACAGCCCCGCCGGAAACGCCCGTTTACTGGGTTCCGACGTAGGTGAAGCGCGTCCTGCTCGGTCCGCGCCCCCCGTCGTAAACGCAGTCGGCCGCGCCGCTCTCGCCCGGGCGGCACTCGACCGTCACCGGGAGGAAGTTCTGGCCCATGTCGCATTTCGGGCCGTCGTCCCTGATGGTGAGCACTCCGCCTTCCGCCGAGGCCGTGCCCGTGGTCGTGCAGGTCCTCGCCCTGCTCCCGTCCGGATTGGTCTCCTGGAGGGCGACCAGGGCCCTCGCCCCGCCGTCCGAGAAGCAGTAGACGTAGTGGAACGGGAGGCCTTCGGGATAGGAGATGAGCCCCGCGTCCGACTTCCAGCATCCGTTCAGGAAGGAGAGATCGTCCGTGTCCGCAGGAAGGGTGAGCTCGGCGTCCGGGGCAGGGGTTCGGGGCGCCGGCTCAGGGGCGGGCTCCTGGACTGGCTCCTGGACGGGTTCCGGCGCTGGCTCCGGGACGGGCGCGGGAACCGGTTCCGCGGCGGGATCCGCAGACCCGGGCCGGCATAAGGCGAGGGCATCGAGGTATCGGGACCTTAACCCTTCCAGCTCCGCGCGGAGGGCGTCTCCCCTCCGGTCGTCGGGAAGGGACGCGGGCCCCGCCGCAACCCCCAAAACCGCCCTCTTCGCGTCCGGGGCCAGGAGCAAAAAGAGGAAGAGCGCCAGGAGAAAAGCCGCCAGGGCGGCGAGGAGGAAGCCCAGGCAGCCGCCGGCGCCCCTCCGGGGCTTTTCTTCGGGCGCGGCCTCCCCCTCGGGTGCCGCCTCGGGGACCGGGGGGATCCCTCCGGCGGGGAAAGCGCCGTCGTCCCCAAGGGGCGTGCGGCGCGGGATGAAGTCCCGCGGCCTTTCGCCGGCCAGGATCCTCCTGATGAGTTCCGATTCCCTTTCGGTGAGCTCGTGCCCGTCGAGGGCGCCCCTCGCCGAGGCGGAGGCCGCCCCGGCGAGGGCCAGGCCCCAGCCCGCCATGACTGGGACGCCGCCCACGACGATCACCTTCCTCGCGCCCTCCAGGCCCGCCGCCGCGCTCGCCGCCTCCACCGCGAGCCTCGAAATGAGCCTCCCCGCAAGGCGGCGCTCGCCGGAGTCCGCTCCCGTGAGCCTCGCCCCCAGGGCCGCGAGCTCCCCGGCGCGCAGGCACAGGGCGTCCTCGGCCCAGTCCCTCTCCGGGCCGTCCAGGCGCTCTATGTCGCAACAGGGGCCCCCGTGGGGGGTCATCCAGTCGATGCGCCCCTCGCGGCCCTTGACGGAAGGCTCGGCCAAAAAAAGCGCGGAGTCGGCCGAGAGTTCGGACTCTATCAGCCCGGAAAGCAGCCCGTGGCTCATGACGGGCTTCACGCCGCCCACCGACGCCGGGTAGTGCTCCCCCAAATCAGTTACGAGAATTCGCTGGTAGGCCACTTTTCAGGTCCCCGGCCCCTGCCCTTCCAGGATGGAACCGCCGGGGACGTAGTCGTGCTCGAGGCGGGTGAAGGGCGTGTCGATCGGCTCTTCGGTGCTCCCCTCGATCACGCAGGCCGCCTTGCCGCCCCTGGCCCCGCGGCAGACCACGGCCGTCGCCCCGTAGCCGTGCTCCGGGTCCTTCACGCAGCGGTGGCCTTCGGGGCTGGAACGGATGTACAGGACGCCGTCCTCTATGGAGGCGGTGGCGGTGGAGACGCAGCTGTCGATGTGCTCGCCCGTGGCGGTCTTCTCGTCGATCGTCACCCCCGCCGTGCCGTCGTCCGCGAAACAGTGGACGTAGATTACCGGGAGCTGGGTCTTGACGTTCACGATCCCGCCCCCGGACTGCCAGCACCCCTCGAGGAACCCGAAGCCGGCCTCGGCGTCCTCTGGAATCACCAGCTCATCGCCGGCGGCGGCCTGGACGGGGGCGGACGGCGCGCGGTTCCCGTCCGAAATGTATCCCGCCTCGAGGAGGAATCCCAAGAACACCAGGAGGAAGAAAAGCAGGGCGATCCCGGCCAGGACCCCGAGCAGCACCGCAACGGCGGAGATCTTCCTGGGCGGCTGCCGGGGGGGGACCCAGGCCGGGGCAGCCTCCTGGGGCGGGTAGTACGGCTGGGGGGCCTGCCCGTCGAAGGGCAACGGGGCCGGCTCCGGCTCGGGCTCGGGGGGCGGCGGCACGTAACGGTAATCAGGTATTGGCGGCCTCTCCCCGGCCAGAATCTGGGCGGAAAGCTCCTCCTGGCTTTCGGTCAGCTCGTAGCCCAGGGCGGCGAGGCCGCCCATGGCCGTGGAGAGCCCCCAGCCGGCCAGGACCGGCTTGCCGTCCACCATGAACAGCTTCGGCCCCCTGGCACCCAGGGCGGCGGCGGCCGCCGCCGCGGCCACGCGGGAGGTCACCTTGCCGGCGGTCGCCCGCGACTCGGATCCGGAAGCGGCCAGCGTGTCCGAAAGCGCCTGGTACTTCGCGGCCATCGTGCACAAGGCGTCCAGGGCCAAATCCCTTTCCTGGCCGTAGAGGGAATCGAAGGGCACCGGATCGCCCTCGGCGCTGGTGTGCCAGTCGATCGAGCCGGGGCGCTCCGAGGGCTCGGCGAGGAACGCCGCGGCCTCCGGGGAGATTTCGTCTTCGGCCAGTTGCGAGAGGACCCCGTAGGCGCCTACCACCTTCACGCCGTCTGGCGACTCCGGGTGGCATTCGGCGAGATCGGAGCTCGCGAGAAGCTGCAGGGGCATTTTGTTGGCCTAGCGCGCAGAAAAGCGCGCGTTTCATGACGTGTCCCGCATCAGGGCCCAGGGGTTGCCGCGCCGGTCGGGACGCGCAGCCGGGAATGGCGGGGGAAGCCGAACGGGGATCAGGGACATAACCAGCGAAAGGCTGAAAGCCTGAATCCGGAGAGGCGGGAGCAGGTCCGTAAGTCTGAATCCGGAGAGGCGGGAGCCGGTCCGTAAGACTGAATCCGGAGAGG
>JAIRZX010000625.1 GCA_031267005.1 Deltaproteobacteria bacterium | reverse complement strand
AAATTATAAAAAAATAACAAAGAATTAATAATCAGCTATTTAAAGATATGTAAGCATATATATACATAATTAATCTAAACCGGTCTGGATGGTCAAATTATTTAGGACGCTTATGACTTCCATCATAGATTTCATAAGAAATTGGCAAATGTGAAGTCATTCCATAAAACATACCAAGATTTATTTGTGGTAAATTATCATGATCTCTATTGTATCCATATGATACAAATTCTATAACATCAGAGTATGAAGATATTGAAGTAACATCATAGGCAATACATTCAAGTTCCCTTCGTAATTTACACCATTCAGTAAAAAAATTTATTCTATCAACACGAGTTATAGACGCAAAAAGTTTGCTACATTGAGTATCATTAAGTTTTGAAGTAAAAGGGATGTAATTATCAATAAAAAATTCATCAATATATGACATAACATTATTGGTACAAACCATATATATAGCTATAGCTAGTAACTTTTGCCATTTATCGGGAAAAGCCAATTTTAGACATTTTTGTAGCCCGATGTTATTAGCAATTTCATTTAAAGCAAATACCCTACCATAACTATACTCAGTATATGGTTGAAACTGATATTCCGTATTGTTATAAACTTGATTTTCAGTGGAAGAAAATAATTGTGAGTAGTTGCTATTTGGAATTAATAAACCTGTTAGAGGATCTTTTTTCCCAATAATAATTTCGTTGTTTATGGTTTTGCCTAGTTTGTTAACTCTTGTTCCGTTATTAAAATAAACATAGATTGTTTCAGAATGGCTTTTTTTTAAAGATATTCCATTTTCTGGAATGGGGATCAGGTTGCCTTTCAAGGTCATCTTCACTCACCTCTAATGATTAAGGCCCTCACCTCTAACGACAAATCAACCTCCACAACGATAAATTATCGTGGATTTTCAGGGGCTTGTCAACCCCAAATAGGCTATCTAAGATTTATTTTAACTCATCTGCCATCGTAATAATTAATGAGGACTTCCTTAGCAAGTGAATTATACAAAATGATATATATTATAGGTTATTCGTTTCTTAGTTCCTCCAAACCTAGGGAGCATGTTATAAATAAACGCTTCACCTAGAGAGAAATCCAACCCTCAAAGCTTGGCAGGAGAGGTGACTACGATAATTTTCTGACGAATTCAGGCTATAAGCCAGTCTAAAACCCGTCCCGCTCCCTCATTTGAGGGGGGGGGCCGAGTTCCACGGGCGGCTGCTCCCCGACGGGGGGAGGCGTTACGACGGCCTCGGCCGCCGGAGCCTCGGCGGGCGGGGCCGGAGGCGCCGCGGAAGGCGCGGCAGAGGGGGCCGCGGAAGGCGCGGCAGAGGGGGCCGCAGAAGGCGCGGGCCCGGGGGTTGCCGGCGGCCCGGCCCCAGGCGCCGCGGCGGGCGCGGCGGACCTGCGCGGCGGGGCCGGAATGCGCGGCGAAAAGTACTGCGAGCACATTCCGAGGCGGTTCACCCACATAGGCGTTACCGCGCGGGAAGCGTCCACCTGCATGTACGTGTGGCACTCGAAGGTCTGGTCGGGGTTGCGGACAAGCGCCCAGTCGTTGGTCCGGCTCCACTGGTCATGCTGGTACGACACCTCGCCGGGAATGGTCTTGGTCTCGCTCCAGACGTAGCGGTAGCTTCCGCCGCCCAAGGCCTCGACTTGGGTCGGCTGGCCCCAGCTGGCCAGGAGCTCGGAAACGTCCTTGCCCCTCCAGGTCTCCAGCGCCGCTATGGTCGGGACTGAGTAGAACTCCCGCTCGTCTCCGAAGCAGCTCGGGGAAGCGGGCTCGCAGGTGTCCCAGCCGTGGACGATGTCCTGGACGCGGTCGCGGAACTGGGCGCAGGCTGGAAGGAGGGCCAAGGCGGCCAAGGCGGCCAGGAGCGGGGGGGCGGCGGAAAAGCGGCGGGGAAAGACCCCGCTGCGGGCTGGTCGGTTTCGCATGGTGGTCCGTTCTCCGGTTGGAAACTGCTCCGCCGCGCGGGAACGCGGCAAAATTCGCCTCCCGGCGGGCGGCGGAGGCTGATGGGAGCGCCGCCCGCGAGGGTCCTCCGCGCCTGGAGCCCGGCGCCCTACCTCGCCGCCGCCCCGCCGCCGCCTTCCCCGGCCGGTCCGGGCAAGGCCTCGTCCGGTTCCGCCCCCTCGGGCGGGTTCTTGGGGGGGATCCATTTCGCCAGGGCCTGGAAGAGCTCGGCCACGTTGATGGGCTTGTTCACGTGGTCGTTCATGCCCGCCTTCAGGGACAGCTCGCGGTCGCTGGACATGGCGTGCGCCGTCATGGCCACTATGGGAAGGCTGCCGTAACCTAATTCCCTTATGGCTTTAGTGGCCGTCAGCCCGTCCATGACCGGCATCTGTATGTCCATCAAGACAAGGTCGAAGGCGTCCTTCTTCACGGCTTCCACGGCCATTTCCCCGTCCGCGGCGATGGTGACGGCGAATCCGGCGTTCCCCAGGATCTTCGAGGCGACGAGCTGGTTTACCTCGTTGTCCTCGACCAGGAGAATCTTGGCGCCCTTGATGGCCTTGACCGCCTCGCCCCTCTTGGAGCCCTTGGAGACGGCGCGCGGGCGGCGCCCGAAGAGCTCCATCAGGCAGTCGTTCACGGCGGACTCGGTCAAGGGCTTGTTCAGGACCTTCCTGACGCCGAGCGACTTGGCGCTGGACAGGATCTCGTCGCGGTTGTAGGCGGTTATCATCACGACCAGGGTGCTGTTGGACAGCCCGGATTCCTGGTTCATGCGCCTGATGGTCTCGATGCCGTCCAGCCCCGGCATCTTCCAGTCGACTATGACCAGGGCGGGCTTGGGAGAGGCGTTAGTGAGGTACACCACTGCCTCGTCCCCGGAACTCACGGTGGTGACGGACTTGACCCCGAGCTTGGTCAGGGAGTCCTTCAGGAGCTCCAAGGCCGTGATGTTGTCGTCGACGGCCAGCACGTTAAGGTCCTTGAAGGAGACACCCTGGCCCCCTTCCCCGGCGGACGGGGCCTCGCTCACCCTGAAGCGGGCGGTGAAGCTGAAAGTCGATCCCTTTCCGGGCTCGGACTCCACCCAAATGCCTCCCCCCATCATTTCGGCCAGGCGTTTGGAGATGGTGAGCCCCAGCCCCGTGCCGCCGTACTTGCGGGTGATGGAAGTGTCGGCCTGCGTGAACGCCTTGAAAAGCGTGGAAACCTGCTCGGGCGTGAGCCCGATGCCCGTGTCGGCCACAGAGAACCTGAGCGTGACGTCGTCGCCCTTCTTGGGAGGGACGTAAGGGGACGCGCCGCCCCCCCCCGGCTTTTGGCCCTTTCCCGACTTCTGGGCGGCCAGGGCGGCGGGCCGCTTGGAGTCGCCGGCATCGCCCGCGCCCGAACCCGCAGCGGCGCCCGAACCAGCGGCGGCGGATTCGGCCGCTGCCGCCGCGGCGGACGGGCGGTCGATCTCGGCCTTGAAGTTCACCGAGCCTCGCTCGGTGAACTTAAGGGCATTGGAAAGGAGGTTGTTCAAAATCTGCCCGAGCCGCACCTGGTCCCCCGTCAGCCAGCGCGGCACGTCGGGGGCTATGTCCAAAGCGAGCTTCAGGCCCTTGGCCCTGGCGTTGTCGCTTAAGAGCTTGACGGCGGACTTGGCGAGGCTCTCGACGCTGAAGTCCGTCATCTCCATCTCGAGCTTGCCAGCCTCGATTTTGGAGAAGTCCAGGATGTCGTTGATTATCCTCAGGAGCGCCTTGGCGGCTACCGAAATCCTGTTCAGGTACTCGTTTTGCTGCTCGTTCAGCTCGGTCTCCAGGACGAGGTGCGTCAGCCCAAGGATGGCGTTCATGGGGGTGCGGATCTCGTGCGACATGTTGGCCAAAAATTCGCTCTTGGCCCTCGCGCTCTCCTCGGCCAGCTCGCGGGCGAGACGGGCGTCCCGCTCCTGCTCGATCATCTTGTAGATGTCCTGCTCCATCTTCTTCTTTTCGGAGAAGTCGAAGTAGCCGCCCATGAGACGGATGGGGACCCCGTTCTCGTCGCGCTCCACCGCGCGGCCGATGTTGTAGGTCCAGATGTAATGGCCGTCCTTGTGGCGGAGCCTGCCCTCGCAGGCGAAGACGTCCAGATCGCCTTCCAGGCACATTTCCAGCGCGGCCTTGGCCGCCGGCTCGTCGTCCGGATGCACCAGCCCCTCCCACTCGGCGATGGTGCCGGAGAGATCCCCTGGGCTGTAGCCCAGGATCTTCAGGAGGACGTGGTTGTAGTGGATGCGCCCGGCGGCCAGGTTCATGTCCCAGGTCCCGAAGCGGGCGGCCTCGAAGACCAGATCCATCTGGACCTTGTTCTCCCGGAGCGCGTTCTCGATGGCCTTCTGGCGGGTGACGTCCAGCATGACGCCCAAAAGCCTCTCGGGGCTCCCGTCCTGGCCGAACTCGACCACCCTGCCCCGGTCCTGGGCCCAGACGATCGAGCCGTCCTTGTGGACCATGCGGTAGTCGGCCTCGTAGAAGGGAGTGAGGCCGGCAAGGTGGTCGGCCAAGGCCTTCTGGGCCTTCTCCAGGTCCTTGGGGAGCACGAAGCGCTTGCGGTCGGCCAGGGTCTTCCCCAAATCGTCCGGCGAGTAGCCCATGGTGGCCGCCCACTGGGGGCTGTAGGCCACCTCGCCCGTCTTCAAATCGCAGTCCCAGGCGCCCAGGTTCGCCGCGTCTATGACGGCGGAAAGCCTCTTCTGCTCCAGATCCAGCGCCCGCCCGGCCGCCTCCTTCTCCTGGAGGGCGCGGGTGAGCGCCTGGCGGGCCAGGCGCTTCACGTGGATGTCCTGGACTACCCCCGCGAAGGTAAGCGTGTCGGCGTCCCCGCCGCGGACGAGCTCGCAGTTTAGGTTCACCCAGCGCCACTCGTCGCGCTTGTAGCACCAAAGCCGGTGCTCCAGCTCGTAGTGGTCGTTCCTGCCCTGTATGAGCTCGTCCAGCCCGGAAAGGAACACCCCCAGCTCGTCGGGGTGCACCCAGTTCCCGATGTACTCCTTGAGGCTCATTGTCTTCCGCTGGGGGTCGTCCTCGCGGTTGCCCAAAAGCAAAAGGAAGCTCTCGTTGACGGTTATCCTGGCCTTCTCAACGTCGTCCTCGAAGAGCGTGAGCTCCCAGAGACCTATCCCGCTCAGGAACAGGTTGTTGGCCAGCGCCTCCAGGGTTATGCGCCGGGGGGTGGTCTCGGACCCGTCGTCAGGCATCGGGGCAAGGCTCCGTGGCGCGGGGTGACGCGCATGGCTTGGGTGAGCGCGGAAGGTCAGCGCCTCGCGCGGCCCGCGCCGCTGGCGGGGGGCAAGGCGAGCATTGCGTGTCGGGGCAGGGGAGGGGCGCCGGAGGGCCGGCCGGGGCTCAGGGAAAGGGGCCCGGGCGGGGGCGGAGGCCCCCGAAAGGCAAGGCGGGTAGGCGGGAAGGGGGCTGAGGTACGGCCCCATGCGACTATATTCTACTTGATATAGAGCGAAAAGAAAACCGCGCTTGCTTTCCGGGACCCCCGCCGCCGTTTACCTGCGGGGGGCCATGCCAGCGTCAAGCGGCAGACGGCGCTCCGCCGGAGCCTCCCGAAGCCATCCGGTGCCGCCCTAAGCACTTAAGGCGGCCTTCCGGCTCCAACCGCGCCAAAAGCCCCGGCCAACGAGTACGGGCCGCGGCAGGCCGGGGAGATCCGGGCTGGCTTGGAAGCTCAGGAAACGTCCTGCCCGGTGGTCAG
>JAIRZX010000471.1 GCA_031267005.1 Deltaproteobacteria bacterium | reverse complement strand
TCCGGCCTTCCAGGCCCTCCTCCCGCGAGCCCGCTCCCTTAGCGGAGGCGTCGCCGGCCCTCCCCGCGAACGGATACGGAAGACATTTATGACGCCGCCGCAATAAGTCTGCACGGCTGCATGGGATCAGTTGGACACCTCGTTCCTGCCAGGAATATGCGAGTGCTGTGGAAATGTAATAGAACAAAAATAGACTATAGTTAATCAAAATTATTAAAAGATATCATTTTGCGCTATTATGATCTTTTCTTCGACATAACCCCCCTGTAACCGTTCAGTATCCGTTCACGGGCCAGGCCAGCCGGCCTGGACAGTCACCTGCCTGCGACTCGAACGCAGTCGTTGCCAGCATGGCAGCTAATGCCATAGAACCGGCCGACCCGCCGCCCCATCAGTTTAGCTGTCTTCCAGGCTGCCGGACACTTCCTTCCGGCGCCTCAGCTCTCATCCGCCGGCCTTCCAGGCCCTCCTCCCGCCAGCCCGCTCCCTTCCAGGAACTTTTCCCCGCCCCCCGTGAACGGATACCTTCAAGGCCAAAGAAGGCGTCGACGGCCTGCTCAAGGCGAAGCTTTCCCCCTACAGCGAGCCGGAGGCCACGGTCATATTCGACATGACGAACGGCCACATGGAGGGGCCGGGCGGGGGCTACGCCAACGCTGCGAAGGGCGCCAGCAAGGCCAAGAGGACCGATTGCCCGCTTAGTGACCCTCGCCGCCGCCGTAAACGCGGGCGGCTACTTCAAGCGGAGCCAGGCTCTGCCGTGCAACGTCTCCGAGCCCGCCGTTTTCAGGGCCCGGCTCGAAGGCTGGGGCGCCGGGGAAGGCTGCCTTTTCCCGATGGTCAAGGCCAACGGCGCAAAAGCGAAACGGGAGCGCATGGAGTCGAAGGGCGTCAAGTAAGCGGTCGCCAGCCGCGAGCGGAACGAGCCCTTCAACGGGCGGATGGCCGTCCGCTTCGCGAGCGGGGCCGGGACTGCGGCCTGGGCCTGCCGCGCGGTGAACCCCGCCGGCCTGCCGGCGACGATCCGACGCCATGCCGACGTCCGCGGGAGGAGTGACCTGGACATCGTCGGGCAGAGGACGGGGAAGTCCGGGAAAGCGGTAAGGGAGCTGCGCGAAGGGCTGGGCAAGCCCCGGACCCGGAAGGGCGTCGGCCGCGTCCGCGAGCGGACAGGCAAGCTCAAAAGTTCGGCGAGGGCGGGCAAGCTCAAGAGTTCGGCGAGGGCGGGCAAGCGCTTCAGGATCGGGGTCGTCCCCAGCGGGGACGGCCCCACGAAGGCCGCCCCGGTGAAGCGCGAAAGGGCGGAGGTCCCCGGGAGCAAGGCCGGCTGCCCCGGCGTGTCCTGCACCGGGAAAACCCGCCCCGGCCTGGAAACGGCGGAGGTCCTGAAGCCGTACTTCAGCCCGGCGGGGATCGAGGGCGTTTTCAAGCGCCTCAAGTCGGAGCCGGGCTCCAGGCCCTTCCTCAGCGGCTCCGAGAGGCGGACGGGCGCCCGCGTTAACATATCCTGCCCCGCCCGCCAGTTCGCGAACTGCTTCAGGCGGAAGCTCAAGGCGGCGGGCGTAAGCGGCAGCTGGGCCACCGTCGGAAACAGGATGGAGACGCGGAAGACGGCCGCGCCGGCAGCCAAGGCCAACGGCATGGACGCGAACGCGCCGATCGAGACGGCCGCGACGCCGATAGCGGCCGTCCGGGCGTACTTCAAGGCCATGGGCATGGACCCCGGCCCGGAGACCCGCAAGGTCAAGCCCGTCCCCCCGCGCAAGCGGGACGGCAAGCTCGCCGGCGGCTGGTGGCGGGACGGGCGCGGCTTTCAAGGCGGCCCGTCAGGGCCGCAGTCCTCCCCCGGGCCGTCCCCGGCGGCTGCGGGGGCTGCTTCATGGAGAGGCGCCGGAGCCGTCACTGCCGAGGTACTGGCAGCCATGACGACGGCCGAGGCGTCCGGGACAGCATCGGGGGGGGGGGAAGACGGACCGGAAGCACTCCGCTGCCGCCCTGGATGCGATTGGCGCCGTTTTTGAGTCAGCGGCGGAAAATTGGACGATTCTTTCAAAGGCTAAACCCTTGGTATTATTGGATAAAATCAGGGTTTTGTTAAACTTGGGCCGGGCGTCCGCCAACAGCCGTTCGGCATTTCCCGGCACTCCACCGCGAGGCCGCCCAGGCAGCAAATCAAAAATTCTAACGCGACAGGACCGCCGGAAACGGTCGGTGTCCGCCGAGAATGGTGGGCCGTAAGTTGGGGACCGTTCTTTTCGGCGGCAGGCAGGAGTGACTTGGCTCCCTCGGGGTTGACAGAGGCTGACAGAGGCTGACAGAGGCTGACAGAGAAGTGTTTGACAGAGTTGCGCCGCCATGGCACAATATTGTTAAGGAGGGTCGTTTCCATGGCGGATCATAATTCCGTAAATCCCGTAGCGCAGCCCGACGCCGCAACCGCCGCCCCGCCGCTGGTCGAAACGTCCGCGCCGGGGGTCCTGGCCGCCAGTGACGGGCCGTCTCACGTGGACACTTCGACATTGGATGCGGTGTTAGTCCAAATAGCGAAGGTGTCCGTCCAAATTGAGACGTTGTCCTCCAAACAGAATGACTTCTCCGTTCAGCTGGGGCGGTTGGCCTCCAATCAGATTGAGTTCTCCGCTCAACTGGGGCGGTTGTCCGGTGGATTCGGACTGTTGAAGTGGTTTATCCCCGTTATTGTAGCCATTATCGTAGGCTTTTCTGCTTATATCTTCAACGGCAAGTTCGACACGGTCAACGGCAAGTTCGACACGGCCAACGGCAAGTTCGACACGGTCAACGGCAAGTTCGACACGGTCAACGAAAAGTTCGACACGGTCAACGTAAAGTTCGACGCCCTGGAAGCCAGGATGAACGTAAAGTTCGACGCCCTGGAAGCCAGGATGAACGGAAAATTCGACGCCCTGGAAGCCAGGATGAACGGAAAATTCGACACCCTGGAAGCCAAGGTCACCGGGCTAACTGCCAGGATGTCCGACTTTGAGACCAGGATGACCGGGCTCGGGACCAGGATGGACACGTTGTTCTCTTTAGTTATGGAAATGAGAAAAGATATCGATGGGTTGAAGGTCGTTGCGGGCGCACCCGCAACTTCCGGCTCGGGCCGGCGGCGCCTTAATTCGGATACTCCGGCCAGCCCGGCTGCCCCCGGAACGACGACACCCGGACCGACTGCCCGGGGTCCCGCCGGACCGGGGGAGCCGCTCGTCGAGTGACAGCCCGGCCGCTGGGCCCGTCACTCGCCCGCTCCCTCACAGGTTCGCGGGACGCCCCGACCAACTTGCCACGCAACGCGGCGCGATCGCAGGCCCGTCGGCCGGAGCCCCGCCCCTACAGCTGAAATCTCCCTTCATCCCTACCCTTGCCAGCGGGCGGCGCCCTCCGCCGAGGGCGGGGAACCCAAGCGGCACATAGGCTCGGCCAGGAGACGGCCTTTCGGTCCGCCCGGGGCAGGGGCACCTGCGGCGGCGCCCGTCGGGTATCCAGCGCGGAGGAAGCAAGCGTCCCGCTGGCCCCGGCCGCGTGCAAGCTCCGGCGCGGCCGGCAGGGCCGGGGAAGCGGACAGGTACGAAGGTGCGCGGCTCGCCCGTCCGCGGAAGATTGCGCGGCCAGGCCGGCCCCCCGCTTCCGCGTCAGACGCGCGCCCTCCTCCAGGAGCCGCAGCCGTGGATTATATTGAAACGCTTTCCAGTGCAGTCAAGCCATGGGCAGACGCTGTGCGGAGTTCGCGTTTTATCTGCCTTGGCGACGAAAAACCAACATAATCGCGCAAGGGACTGGCTGCGGCGCCGGGACGGCCTCAGGACGGCGGCGAGCGTGGCCCGGAACGACCGCAGCCGGCGCAGGGCGGCGGACGGGGAGGGGCCGAACCGACGCGAGCGGCGTCCGGTTACGCCGCCGTCTCCGTGTCCAGCTATACAGTTACCAAGTTACCAGTCGAACTTGACAGCTCTGAAAGCACCGTCGATTTATTTCGGCGCCGTCATAGTACGGGCGCGAACATGATTCCGCCGCGAAAACTCAGCCGCCAGAAGTCGGACGCTCCGGGAGGGAGAGGATGGCCATAGCTACCCCCGGCGGACGGGTAGTTCCGAACTCCTAAAAATGATATGGGCACAGTTCCGCCGTTGCGGACAACTCTGTTTCCATCTCCGTCGCGGCCCGCGCAAAACTATAAGCATGAAACTCCGGGACCGGAAGCATGAAACTCCGGGTCCGGCGCCCGCAGACGGCCCCGGAAAGCCGATCCCGGCCATCCTGGCCGCGATCCGCCCCAAGTTTCGAGCCTGCCCTTTTCTGGACGTGGGCAGTCCTGACCTGCTGGTTTCTGACGCGCGCCTTTCCTCCGGGTTGGCTCCCAGGACCGCGCCACGCGGCATCGGAGGCCTTTACGTATTCGGAGGCCTTAACGGCATCCAATTCCTTGTTGGCGGCTAAAAACAATCCTGGCTTCCACGCATCTGCCTGAATCCAGCCGAGCCCTGGCTAAACGGTCTTGCCGCCCGCCCGGGCGGTCCGCACGGGTTGAACTGGAGCGAAGCGCTCCCGGGGGCGGGCCGACCCGACTGAACCGGCGGGACGCGCGCCATGGCGGGAAGCCCGGGCCAAAACGGCTGGACGCGCGGCGGGCGCGCCCTTTCCGGGGGCGGCGGGGCCGGAAACGCCATCAGGCTTCCAGGGGCGGCGGCTTCATGCGGGTCTTCTGGCCCTGGACCAGCTTCAGGATGGAACCGAGCCGGCCGTTCTCCACCTCGTTGTAGTACTTGTCGGCGAAGTCCACGTTGTCCATCATGACCTTGTAGAGGGAGAGCCTCCAGTCGTTGTGGTAGGGGGACTCGTAGGAGGGGGAGAGGTCCGGCAGCTCCGGGAAGCCCGCCTTCTGGGGCTGCGGCTCGAAGACCAGGAACACCCTGCCCTGGAAGGTCAGCGTGCGGTCGTCCTTGGTGCAGGTCCTGGGGGAGAGCCCCAGGAAGCAGACGTAGTCTGAGATGAGCGCCGAGGCTATGCGCGAGGCCTTCCAGCGGCGGGAGGCCGGGTTCACGTTAGCGTAGCCCATGGCCTCGCGGAGGCGCACCTCTATCTTCTCCATGACGCCCTGGCGCCTCGCCCCGTGGTCTATCTCGCTTATGAGGGAGCGGAAGTCGTCGGGGGTGAAGCCGTAGAAGCGGCGCTTGTCCTTGTCGGCGGTGAGCCGTTCCAGGGACTCCTTCCACTCCTTTTCCAGGAGCCTCCTGTACATGGAGGCGGTGTCGTCCTCGCGGCGGGCGGGGGCGAGCGCTCTCGGCACGGCGGGCCCGGCCCCCGGGGGGGGATCGGCCTTAGGGAAGAAGGTGGCGAAGATGTCGTCCTCCTCCACCTCGCCACCGGCGAAGGCGGGCTCCTCGGCAACGGCTTCGGGCTCGGCGTCGGGGTCCTCGGCTTCGGAGGGCTCGGGCGCGGGGCGTGAGAATATCTCGTGGCACTCGTCGTCGGAGAGGGTGAGGTCTCGCACCAGGAGGCCGAAGCGGTGCCAGGGGGCCGAGGCGGCCTGGGCGCCCTGGGCGTCAACGGGGTTGCCCAGCCTTGAGATGACTCCAGAGACCTTCAGGTAGGCCATGCGCTTGACCTTCTTCTCCTCCTCGCTGGAGCCGCCCTTGTAGAAGGCGGCCAGGGTGCCGTGGACCATCTCGCCTTCGGCCAGGGCCAGATCGGTGAGCTGCAGGGTCTTAAGGTCCTTGCCCACCAGCGGGGTCAGCTTGGAGATGATGTAGCCGGTGCCCCCGTCCGCGGACTCCAGGGCGCCGTCCCAGGCCTCCTCGGGGTTGCCGATGTACTTGTGGACGTTCTCGGTCTCCAGGTAGCCGGCCTTGAGCCTGTCGATCCACTCCCTCTTCTCGGGCTTCACCCCCTTGGAGATCCAGGCCTCGTCGGAGCCGTCGGCCACGTTCCCGCCGACCTTCTCGATTTCCAGGAACTCCTGGGTCTTGAAGACGTTCAGGAGCCAGAAGCAGTTCTTGAAGCTGTGCGGCTGGCCGCCCTCCAGCGACCAGCGGTCGGGCCACAGGTCCTTGCGGAAGGTGTCGCCGATGGACGCGTCGAAGCGGTTGCGGAAGACGTTGGAAAGGTCGGTCACGCCCTCCGTGGCGATGAGGTGGTTGTTGAAGAATGTCAGGACCATGAACAGGCACACGGGCTTGCCGGTGCGCTCCTGGGGCGTGCGCCCGTGCGTGTCGCCTATCCAGCCGTTTATGACCTCGGGGAGCCCCGGGCAGTCCACGTTCCCGTCCCGGACGCACAGGAGCATCGCGGTTATCTCCTTCTGGGCCGCGAAGCGCTCGAAGACGTAGGCCACCTTGCCGCGCAGGAAGCACTGGGCCTGGTTCTCTGGATCCTTTATGGCGTTGCCGAAATTGGCGTACTCCTTGCGGGCTCGGTAGCCGGGGAAGTCCAGGATGTCGGCCTTGATCATGAAGTCGCCCGGGCTCTCCAGGACCTTGACGTGGAGCTCGGCTATGAGCGCGGAGAGCACCGAGCGCTCGAGCGCGGCGTGTACGCCGTCCTGGCTCGTCACGCTGATGGTTTCCTTCTTGTCGTCCAGGATGCCCTTGAGCATCCCGACGTGCAGCACGCTCTTGTCGCGCTTGTCGCCCCCGGTGTAGTCCTTGTCGTATAGGGCCTTGACCTCGGTGAAGGCGATCTCGGGGAAGTTCAGGCTCTGGAGGGCCTTGAAGAGCTTCTTGTAGATCTCCGTGAACTCAGGGACGTTGCCCCAGATGTAGCCCAGCAGCTCCGCGCGCTCCTTTATGTCGAGCTTCTGGGCCAGATCGACCGCCCTTGGCCAGAAGTAGGTCTTAAGCTCCTTGCCGTAGGAGTACTTGGACGAGATGCCGTCGACGTATTCGTTCAAATCCTCCATCACGTCCAGGGAGGGGGCGCTCGCGACGCTCCCCGCCCGCTTTTCCAGCTTCTCCAGCGTCGCCTTGAGAGCGGGCTCGTCCAGGTCCCCGCCGCCCTCCGCCTCGGCGAAGTAGGTGTTGGCCAGGATCTTGACGATGTCCATCTCGCTGAAGAGCTTAAGGCACACCGGGAGCGCGGCGTCGGGGCTCTGGGGCGGCGACTCCAGGGAGAAGCGGGTAACCAGGCCCGTGGTCTCCTTGCCGCCCTCGGGGTTGACCTGCTTTATGAAGTCCAGGCAGTCGCCCTGGAAGTCGACCATGAGCTTGCCCGCCCTTGGCCCCTTGGCCAAAGCCGAGATCATGGTGGACTTCCCGACCTGGCTGGGCCCGAAGACCGCTATGCCCATCTTCTTGCCCGCGGCGTTCGCGTAGCTGTCCAGCAGCCTCGCGGACTTCCGAAGGCGCTTCTTGATGCCGTCCTGGTTGCCCTGCTCGGCCTCGTTGTCGGAGAGCCACTTCTCGCCGTTCCTGGCCGCGTCCCTGAGCTCCAGCGAGCAGGCCCTCAACTCCTCTGGTGACATCCCTAGCTTACCGCCTTTCCCTTCCGGCCCGGCGCCCCGGGCCTGTGTGTCGCGTGCTGAGGGCGCCCCCTCCCCGCGGCGGGCCCGGAAGGGGCCCCCCGAGGGGCCGGGGGCCCCTTCCGGAAATCAGAGTGCCGCGCGAGCCAGCCTCCCGGCCCCGCGGGAAAGGCCGCAACCCCGTCGGCTATCCTCGCGGGCTCGCCCGACGCGGAAATCGGACCGCCCCCGCGGCGCGGGCGCGTCGATCCTGCGAAGGGCTTGAAGCCCTCCTGATCCTTCAGGCGCGACGCGAGGGTTACGGCAGCCCCGGCCCGCTTCTCCAGGATGGCCGCCATGTCCGCCATGTCCCTTAAGTTTTCCAGATAGCTAGCCGTAATGCCCATCCGCTCCGTCCGCCTCAGAATTTCCCCGGCGGCCCGCCCGGGCCTCGCCGATTTCCCCTGCCCGTACGCCTCGCCTGCCTTTGCCGCCTTTGCCGAATTATTACGGCGACGGCCGTTCCGTCCCTGCGTCCAGCCTCGCCGAACCCCTGCAAGCCGTTTTCCGAATTCCCGCAACCGCCCCCCCAGCGCTGCCGGCCCCTTGCCGCTTCCCGCTAGGCCTTGCCCCCGTCCGCGCCGCTGTCCAGCTCCTCCGCGCGCATCAGAAGCTCCGCCGCTTCCTTCCTCTTCGATTCCGCGAGCGCCCTCAGCTGGACGGGGTCGAACGCGAAGCCCGGGGGCCTCTTGGATAGATTCCTAGCCATCATCTCTTCCGCCTCAGCGCTCCTTTCCGCGAGAAGCGCGAGCCGCCTCGAGGCCCTGGCCCTGCCCCTCAGGCTCCCCGCCACCAGCCCGAGCGTCGCGCCGCCCGCCCCGGCGCTTCCCGCCGCAACGCCGCCCGCCCCGGCGCTTCCCGCCGCAACGCCGCCCGCCCCGGCGCTTCCCGCCGCAACGCCGCCCGCCCCGACGCTTCCCGCCGCAACGCCGCCGCCGGCTTCGTACGCTTCGTATTCCTCCGCCAGGAGGAAAAGTCCGCGGGCGACGTTCTCGTGCTCAGCCGACACGGCCCGGTCGGCGGCCGCCTTGGAGACGGCTTTGTCGACGTACGGCCGGGTGAGGGGCGTGACGAGGTACGGGGAGGCTAACCAGGCCTCCGAGGACTCCGCCGAGGCCTCCATGGTCTCGGCTTCGGAGGCCAGCTCGGCGGCCTTGAGCCTCAGGCGCGCCGCCAGGTCGGACGGCGTCATCCCGGAGCCTTCTCCCCAGGCGGGCCTCACGCGGGTGACGCCCATGCCGGGCCCGCCCGGCGGCTCTTCCACGGAGAGCCTGCGGGCCTCCATCTCCTCGGCGTAGCAGTCGTCCCCGTACTGCTCCCACATGTGCCTGTGCATCTCCTTCTCCTTCTCCTCCGCCAAGGGATCCCAGTCCGGCGGGGGCATAAGCCCCTCGACGACGTCGACCCGTTCCGAAAGGGCCCGGAGCTGGGCGGACAGCATTAACCCGTCCGACTCCAGGAAACCCTCGTGGAGGGCCACCTGCCCGTCAAGCCACCCGGTAAGCCCCCGGAGGCGGGCCGCGGCCCCGGCGGAACCGGCGATGGCCGAGGCCTTGGACGACAAGGATTCGGCCTCGGCCGAAAGCCCCGCCGCCTGCGGCGCCGCGTCCCCCGGCTTCAGCCAAGCGGGGAGGGCCGGTTCCGGCCCCAGGAAGCGGCGGAGCATTTCCAGGGCGCGGCCCTTCTCCCTCTCCGCCTCCTTCGCGTCGATCCCCGCCAGCCTGGCGCACAGCTCAGCGGACATCGCCGGCGTTTCCCGCCCGGTTCTTTCGCCGTATCCCGACAACTACCGCCTCCTCCAAAAATTAAGTTCCGGGCCCGACTCACCGCCCTCGAGGCGGCGTCCCCCAGGCCCCGCCCGGCCGGCGCGCGGCCCGGCCCCTTGGCCTCCGCGCCTTGAAATCCGCCGCCGGGCGCCGGCCCGCGGCCTCCGTTCGCCGGCCCGGGCGGCTTCCCCGGGCCACGCCCCCAATCCCCGCTTCCCGCTTCCCGCTTCCCGCTTCCCGCTTCCCGCTTCCCGCCGGCCCGGGCGGCTTCCCCGGGCCACGCCCCCTAAACGCCGTTTCCCGCCGGCCCTGAGGGTTTGCCCGCCCTCGGGACCTTCTCCCGGCGCGGCTAGATGCGGGTCAGGTCGCCCGTGTCCAGCCAGTATCCGGAGTCGTTGCGGAGGGTCTGGAGGCGGACCGTCACGGTGCCGGGGGCGAGGTCCTGGCCCAGCTTGTCGGTGACCTGGACGACCTTTAGGGTTCCCTCGGTGCGGGTGAGGTTGCGGGAAACCTGGTTGCGCGGGCGCTCGTCCGGGTCCTCGGCCTCGGCCATGTCGAACTGGAGGGTGACGTTGTAAGGGAGCCTGCCCACGGAGGCCTCCTGGGCGTCGGAGTCGCGGAACTCCAGGGAATAGAGCCTGGTGGTGGTCCAGCGGTCGCAGGAGAGCTGCCTGAAGCCCACGGCGGTGTTGGCGGTGAACTGGACGGTGCGCTCCTTGGAGACCTCCTTGCCGGTATGGACGTCCAGGTTCGTGAACCAGACGTTCTGCTCGCCCTTGTCGAGCTTGCCCTTGGCGTCCAGCATGCCCATGTAGCGGTTGATGGGCTGGGGCAGGAAGTTGTCGGTGTCGATGGTTATCCCGTTCAAGGCCCTCTCCGCCAGGGAGCAGATGATGGCCCCCACCACCACCGAGGTCTTGGGGTCCTCGATGCGGCCGTGGGTCACGAAGGGGTACTCCGAGTCCACGCGGTACATGTGCATGTGCACGATTCGGTCAACGGGCAGGAAAGTCCTCTCGTAGGGGGCGCGCATCACCGCCGGCCAGCGGCTGGGGCGGCCGGTCAGGATGAGCACGTCGCAGTCGTAGTAGCGGATGATCTCGCCCATGTCGACCAGGATCTGCTCCACCACGAAGCCCACGTTGCGGTCAACCTTGCGCAGGTCCACGTTGAAGGAGAAGTCCAGGAGCGAGAAGCCGAACCAGCCCCCGTCGGCCACGGCGCCCTCGACGTACCTGAGTATGTTCGCGAGCCTGTCCGGGGGCTTGCCCTCCGGGACGCCCAGGCAGTCGCGGAGGCTCACCTCGCGGGGCCCCAAATCGCCCGCCTGCCCGCATTCCTCGTAGAGCTTGAGTATCCGGAGCGCCACCGGCACGGCCACGTGGGCGACGAACTGGCTCCTGAGCTGCTTTTGCTGGCGGCCGGACTCCTGGACGCCCATGGTGACGGTGTCGGTGAAGAGCCTGTCCATGATGTGCTTGGGGTCGCGGACCTTCTCGGCCTCGGCCGCGGCCACCAGGGCGGGCACGAACTCGTTTATGATTATCTCCCGCATGATGTCGTCGCCGGCCACGTTGAAGCCGTCGCGGAAGTCCTGGAAGGGCAGGAGGTGGGGGGTGGCGACCCCCGGGTTCTGGATGGTGTAGGTGATGATGGAGAGATCCGTCGTGCCGCCGCCCATGTCGATGGAGGCGATGCGCAGGCTGTCCTCGGGCCCGGCCCCTTCGCGCCCGGCGAGGTTCGGGCGCTTCTGGCCCAATAACTGGAAAAGCTCCTGGGCGTTGTTGTGGAACTTCTTGTTGATCTCGTTGTAGAGCCACACCATCTGGGTGCAGGTGGCCTCGTACCACTCGCAGCGCACCGTGGGGGAGGCCCGGAAGTCGTCCGCCCCGGGGCGGGAGTAGAACTCCTTCCACCAGCCCATGCTCACCCACACGGCCTCCACCGCGAGCCTGGCCCAGGTCTTGAAGATGTTCTGCTCCCCGAGCGGCATGGCCGTCGGCACGGTGAGTATTATCTGCTTGAGCCTCCTCGCACGGTTGGGGTTCTCGCGGGTGTCGCGGACCCCGGGGGCGTTTATGGTCGAGAGCGCCTGGGCGACGAGCTCGGCTATGAGGAACATCATGAGCGAGCTGCGGCTGTAGAGTCCCCTGAAGGCGCCTATGGTGTCCCCGCGCTCCAGGTACTGGAGTATTGGGCCCGGGAGCGCGGTCTTCCTCAGGTCCGCGCGGTCCTCCTTGGCGGGGTCCTTGAAGACCGTGAGGGGGATGCCCGCGGAGTTGATGTTCAGGACGAAGGCCCCGTAGTTCACGGCCGGGTGCTCCTGGCCGCGGTTGTGGTAGTCGTAGGAGTTGTTGAAGTACCACTGGAGGAGCCTCTTGCGGGTGTCCCACAGGTACCGCTTCGGGCTGGACATGCCGGTGGGCCCCAGCTCCTCCTTGGCCGCCGCCGCGAGCCTCCCGGCCTCCGGCCCCACCCTCACGGTCGAGGGCCAGCGGAAGGAGAGCTTGTGGCCGCGGGAGTCCTTGGCGAAGCTCCAGTCCTGGGGGCCGAACCAGGGCTCCATGAACTCGACGGAGGTGTCCAGCGGCTCGGAGTAGGTGCGGGAGGGCTCGGTCAGGTCGCGGATTTGGAGCGGGTAGCAGTCTGTGAGCCTGGTCCCGCCCATGGGGGAGGTCTCAACTATGACCCCGGTTATGCGGGAGTTGCCAACGTCTATGACCAGGGTCGCGTCGGTGGGCTTCTCCGAGGCGGGGTTTATGACCCTGACCGGAGGCCCCATGGCCCCGGAGAGGTGGACGCCCTCCAGGAGGGTCTCGTAGAGGGCCATGTACTCGGTGCGGGGGGTGCGCCCGTCCTCCTCGTAGGCGTAGTCGGGGAAATACTCGGTGGCCCCGGACAGGCGCTTCAGCTCCCCCTTCTTCCTGAAGGCGTCCCAGATCTCGCGCACGCCCTTCTTCACCCACTCCAGCCCGTCCACGAACCAGGCGTTGTCCTTCTCGTGCCACGCCAGGCTGAAGGAGGAGGCCCCCTCGACGTCCCGCGGCGAGAGCGCGTGGTAGGCGGAGCTCTGGGACGCCCCGTCCCGGTCGCCCTTGGGCTGCTCCACCTGGGGGTCGAACACCAGGGTCAGCTTCCACATGAGGCTCCCCTCCTCGTCGGGGGGGGTGAGCCAGGCCCGGCACCAGTCGGTGGGCCCGCCGGAGAAAAGCGGGGTCTGGTCGGCGTTCATCGACTGGTGAGCGAACATCGGGAAGGGGATCCACTGGCCCCTGAACACCTTGAAGGCCGTCTGGTACTCGCAGGTGTAATGCACCGGGAGGATGTTTTCGGGGCGCGTCCTCTCCCGGAAGTCCCCCAGCCCGTCCGGCATGGGCTCCAGGGGGGCCAGCACCGTCCGTCTGCCCTGGGCGTCGGGCATCTTCACGTGGAAGGGCTTCTTGGAGGAGGCGATGGTATGTTTGCCCAGGGGCTTCCCAAGATCCACCACGTAGTCGATGAACTGCAACGCGGCCCCGGGGATGACGGTGTAGACGGTCTGGTTGTTCATGTGGGTATTAGCCTGTCTCTTCAAGGCGTCGCCTCGGCTCGGAAGCCTTGGGGGCCCCTCCGGGGGCACGGGCGGGGTTTTGCGGGCCTGGCCCGGGCTTGAAGCCGGGGGGCCGGGGGCCCGGTCCGGGACGGTCCGCGGCCCGGACGGGGCCCGCGCAAGGGAAACGATCGGGCACGCGGGTCCGGGACGGGGCCCGCGCAAGGGAAACGATCGGGGTCCGGATCCTGGCGGGCGTCAGTGACCTGTCTTCGACAGGGTGCCGGCCCCGGGCCGGGGGTAAGACGCCGGGCCCGGCCGGACTTGAGGCGCGGGAGGCGTCCCGCCCGGAAGGGAGTCAGTACCCCGGCGCGGGACGTCCGGGGCTTGGGGCCGCGGACTCGAAGCGCGCAAGGGCGCCCTGTAGAGCCCCCCCCGCTTCCGGCGGCGGCCGGGAGAGGCGCGGAAACCGCGCATCGGTGGCCGGAAACGCAACGCGCGGCCCACCCCGCCAAGGCCGCAGGTTTGACCTGCGGCCCTGGCGGGGGAGGCCGGCGGGGACGGTCTCGGAATGCTGGAATTGCGGGAGGCCCCTTAATTAAGGAGGGAGGATAAAGGAGGGGATGCCCGCAAGCAACAAGTTAAGTCGGACCGCCTTCCTTGTCTAGCCGTATCGCGCTCAAGACCCCCGCTCCCGACGCTCGGGGCCAAACGCCTCAAGGCACGGAGGGGCTTCGCGGCGCTCGGCGCGGCGCGCCGGGCCGCCGCCGGTTCCTGGCGCCGCCCCGAGGCGGGAGGGGCTCCACCCAGCGCCCGCGCCCATTCGCATGCAGCCCGGCGAAGGGGGGCCGGGTTTCCCAGCCCCCGCCGCCAGGGGGGAAGGCCCGCGCATTCCCCGGGAAAACAGGGGGGGAACCGGGAGGGGCAAGCAACCGTGCCTTACGGGGAGCGGGCTGGACGGCGTCGACGCGGCCCGCGTCGGCGCCGCGCGGAGGCCCCGGGGGAGCTGGGCGGTAACGGGCACGAACACGGGGAAAGCCTCCGTCCCGCCCGCCGGAGAGTGCTTGAGGCGGCGCGGACTGGAGCGGGACGGTTTCCGTCCGGAAGCCCGTCGCGGCCGAAGGACCGGCGGACCCTTTTCTCCTGCAGGCGCTCCCCTCACCCGGGCTTAGTCCGCCGCCGACAGGGGTGGCGCCAATCGCGGAGGGACGGCGCGGGCTGTCGGCGCACACGGCGGGGAAGCCCGGAGTCCATGCCGTTTACGGGCGCCTCGGCTTCCTGGTGTCTAATGTCCCCAGCAGCGGCCCGGTGCGGGCCGGGGACTTCGGTCCAATCCCCGGGGGCCTGGGCCCCCCTCGGGAACGCGGGACCGTCCCGCCCTGACGGCTTTAGGCGCGATCCTCGGAAATTCCGTTGTTAAGTCCCGGTTGAAAGAGCATAATAAAGTCCCGTCTAAAAATCATAATCCGAAACGTGAACCCGCGCCCCTCCGGTCACGAAAATCGGACTTGCGGGAACCGGAAGCGTTGCCGGACGCGGCGAGCCCCCGACGCAATGCCCGTACTTCCCAAGGGGTTACTTAATGCCCGCACTTCCCAAGGGGTTATTTAATGCCCGCACTTCCCAAGGGCGTACTTGCGGGGGCGATCCTGCTCCGCCCGGACGCCGGGCGCCTCTTCCGGGCGCCGCGTCCCGCTGGCAGGCGCCCGTTCCGCGGCTTCGCGCCCCTCCCTCGGAGCGGGTATCGCGGGAGGGAATAAGGGGGAGGTCCGGCCTCCGCCGCCCTGCCGCTGGCCAGTTGCGCGCCGTATTGAAGCAGGTTATAATAAGCCAGTCGAGGGGGTTTAATTGCGGACGCCCCGCCTCCGGCCACGTTTCCGGAGCCCGGCGCGGCCTTCGCGCCTTCCCGCAATGAAGAGGCAACGGCGGGGCAATGTCCAAGCTTCCCTCGATTTTGATTATAATTCGGTGGGCGAGAAAGACGCTCTTTCCTTGGGTCTTCCGGGAGGATGAGT
>JAIRZX010000469.1 GCA_031267005.1 Deltaproteobacteria bacterium | reverse complement strand
CATCCGGGCGCCGGGGCTCTTCGGCGCCTTTGGAGCCCTTTCCTGGCTTGAAGGCCCCGGCGGCGGACGCGGCTGCGGCGGGGGATGCCCCGCCGGGCGGCGGGCTCTGCGCGATGCGGTTCCACTCCTTCGCGAAGACCGGGTCCTTGCGCTTGAGGCGGTAGAAGGTGGTGATGTCCTTTCCCGCCAGGAGAGCGGCCTCCCTCGAGGTCTTTCCCGCCCTGAGCTCCCTCAGGAAGATGGCCGGCTCGGTCTCGCGGTTGCGGGCCAGCGTGGATTCGAGCCCATGCCGGGCCGCCTCCTTCCAGCGCTTTGCGAACTCCGGGTCGCGGTGGCGGCGCTTGTAGAAGCTCGCGGAATTGATGTGCGAAACCTCCGCCGCCTCGGACACCGTCATGCCCGAGGCCAGGGCGGTCAGGAAGGCCTCCACCTCGGCCTCGGTCATGGCCTTGACCCTGGAGAGCGTGCGCCTGCCG
Organism: Deltaproteobacteria bacterium; assembly: GCA_031267005.1. Taxonomy (GTDB): domain Bacteria; phylum Desulfobacterota; class Desulfarculia; order Adiutricales; family Adiutricaceae; genus JAIRZX01. The sequence continues at coordinate 2,491 of JAIRZX010000469.1, read as the reverse complement.
CTCCCGAGGGCCTGGTCCCAAGCGTCGGCGAATTCGGGCACGCCATTCTTGAGGCTGTACAGGAGCTTCCAGTTCAACTCCGCCTTCTTGCGGGCGGAATCAACGGTATGCCCCTCCCGGAGAAAGTCCAAAAACTGGGTTATCCTGGGATCGTCGAAAGAATTCATCGTACTTGCGCGAAAAAACCCCGGCGGCTCGCCGCGGGGAAGAATCGCGCCCTCCTAATCCTGGCTGTATGGCGAGGTATCGCGCCGGGCGCCCGGGCTTTACGGGTGGCGCCCCGCCGTCGCGGCTCCGGAAAGGGGCCGCAGGCTCGGCTCGGCCTCTTCGCCCGCGCCCTCGGCCCGGCGCCGCGCCTGAGGCCCCGCTTCGGGGATCAAACCCCGGCGCCCGGGAGAGGGGCGCCCTGCCCCCCCCCGGCAGACGGTCGGCAACTTTCCCCTGCCTGCCCCGGTTTGCCTTCTCGGGCCCAGCCGCTTGGAAGGTGGGGCGGCTGGCGTCCCGAGTCACCTCCGGTGTCCTGAAAGGCCGATAGTCGTAATTATCATTGCATAACCCGTTATAGAACAGATTCAGTTAGTATTCCAGGCTTTTTTCGCCAGAAACGCCCAGCAGGGGAAGAAAATCGGGCCGGAAGTCCCCTTCGGTACCCCGAAGCGGGCCGATTCAGGCCCATTCGGGCGGGGGGGGAGTCCCGTTTCAAGCCGGGGCAAGGGCCCGGCATGCCCGTCACGGTCCCTCCCAGGGCCTCCCTCCCCCGCCGGAAAAAGCCGTCCTCGGCCTTTCCCGGCCCGGGAAGGCTCCCGGCGGCACCTTTTCTCTCGGCCCGCCTGAGCCGATCGGCCGCCCCGCCTGAGCCGATCGACCGGCAAACCCCTTCCGGGACCCCGCGAAACGGGCTGGCGCGCACGTTTCGGTGTCCATCGCGGAGAGGGCGCCGCCAGTGACGCGGAAATGGCGCCCCTTTAAAGGACGGTTTCTGGACGCCCCTGCCCGACGCCGCGTTTCGCGTTCCGAGCCGCTTGACCCCCCTCCATGCTGGCACATCCGGGAGAGGCAGTCCGGCATCAGGGGGCGGCTCGGTCCTTTGGCCACTTTATCCCTTGGGCTCATAATCCCTTTGTTCCTTGGCCCAATAATCCCTTGGCGCCTTGGTCCCTTAATCCCTTGGCGCCTTGGTCCCTTAATCCCTTGGCGCCTTGGGTCCTTAATCGCATAGTCATTCAACCATAGGCATGGATGTAAAAAGATATGGCTGTACTTCAAGGACAGGCGACACGCCAAGCTCCCCGGCTTTAGCCGTTACGACGATTACGACGACCCTTTGAGGGCTGCACAGTACGATAAAGTTCAAGGAAACCCCTTTTTACGACTTCCTGCTGTTCGTGCTCCCAGTGCTCCCCCAGCTGGCGTTGGAGGTGGGCAAGCGCTTCTCTAAGTCCCACGACCGTCCGACTGCGGACCTCGTCACCCTGGCATACAATCGCGCCCCGTTTCAACGCTGCCCCCCGAGCCTGGGGCCGTCTGGCAGAATGCGGTGCGGCCTGCCTCCTGACCCGCGCCTGACCCGGCCTCGGTCCTGCCTGATTGCCGGGCTTTCTCGGCCCCGCCCAGGCAACGGCGCTTTTCGGGCCCCGCCGAACTTCCGGGCTTTTCCTGCCTCGGCCCCGGCCCCATGGATACGGGGCTTTCCCGCACCCGGCCCTGACAGGATGCGGGGCTTTCTCGGCCCCGGGCCTGCCTCTTCACCGCCAGGAGGGCCCACGCTTCGCCCGCCGGCATGCGCCGCCAGAGAGGAACCGCCAGATAACGATGTCCCGGAAGCTAACCTAGATGATCTTCCGCATGGCCAAAGAGGGCTGTCTCCCCCCCGACTTCGACCAACCTACCGCCCGGTCCGCCCTGACGGCCGGAATAAGGCCGTCCCCGAAACTCTGGCCTTCAAGGACGCGGCCCTCCTTACACCGGCGGGGCCCCCGCAGGACAACAGCGGGACAGCCGGCGCCTCTGTCGGCCGCCCTGCCGCAGCGGGTGCTCCCCCATTGGCACGTCGCTTGCTAGCTCTTCCCCGGAGCCGCGCGCCATGGACGCGGCCGCCTGCGCCTTTCCGCCCCCAGCCTCCCCCGAGGCGCCGGGATCCCCCCCCAAGCGCCGCCAATCCCGCCCCGCGCCCCGGCGCCGCAGGGGTTCCGGGAGGAGGGGCATATTTCGCCGAAGCTCCCCGCCGAGCACCGCGCCGGCCGGGGCGGGCGGCCCGCGCCGGGCGAGCGACCTAAACGTCAGGACTAACATGCCAGAACCCAGAACCCCGAAACGCAAGCTGTCCCAAGAGGACAGCCTCGAAGTCTTAAACGAAAGCCAGGTGTGCTTCGTCGCCACCGTGGGCGAGGACGGCGCCCCGTACGCCACCCCCATGAACTACGCGGTGGCCGACGGCGTCATATACCTGCACGGGGCCAAGGAGGGGACCCGCAACGCCAACATCCTCCGG
>JAIRZX010000288.1 GCA_031267005.1 Deltaproteobacteria bacterium | reverse complement strand
GGGGACGGAAGCCCGTAAAGATCCCCCTCGGAGGGAGGGGGGGCCCCCGGCTCACCCGGCGGGCGGGAAGCCGGAGGTGGAGAATGCGGGCGCCCTGAAGACCAGGAGCCTCGCGCGGGGGTCCAGGTAGGCGTCCGCCCCGAGGCCGGCCTTCCTGGAGGTGTGCTCCGCGAACTCCCTGGGACCCCAGCCGTGCTCCTCGGCCACCACCGGCAGGAGGACCCCCTTGCCCCGGGGGTGGATCAGGATGAGGCCGTCCCGGCCTATCACCAGGGACTCCAGTCCGGGGAGGGGCTCGGGCGGGGTGAGCACCGAGACGGTTATCTCCAGGCCCGGGATCTCCGGGGCGGAGACGGGGGGGAAGCGGAAGTCCTCGAAGGCGGCGGCGCGGGTGATCTCGGCTATGGCTGACTTGATGGGCCTCTCCCAGCTGAACCTGCCGATGCAGCCCCTCAGCCCCCCGGAAGTCTTGAGGGTCACGAAGACCCCTCCCAGGCCCGGGATATCGGGCCCCGGCGGATCAGGGACGCCCTTCAGGGCCGCCCGGAGAATCTCCCGGCACCAGACAAGGACGTCCTTCTGAAGCCTTCGGTCGCTTACGAGCGGCGAGTCCCCTTCCGTAGGCATGGGTCCTCCTTCCTGACGCGGCTTTGCCCGGCGAAATGGCAGATTCAAGACGATGGGGGAAGTTTAGCACCTGCGCTCCCGTTTTTGAAGGGGCTAGGGCCAGTCTCCGGACAGGGCAGGCGCTTTAGCGTCTTTCCTGAGCCCGGCGAGGTCCCCCGGATGTCGGCTTACGCCCCAACTTAACCTTCCCTGCGGAACGTCGCCGCTATAGGTCCATGCCGGTTTTCGACTCCCGGCCCATGAAACGCGGATGGCTGCATAGAGGACGCTCTTGGCCCGGCTACGCTAGAAATCGTTTCATGGTAAACCTTGATTCCGCCGCGAAAACCCAGCCGCCCCCTTCGAAGCCGGACGCTCCATGAGGGGGGAGGGGGCCATAGATCCGACGACGGGTGGGGTGTATTCGAGCGTGTCCGTTCGCGGCCTCGGGCGGGGGGACGGTCCCGCGCCAGGCTGGAACCGGGCTTCTGCAAGCGAGAGTGAGGGGTTCGGGGGTTCAAGGCAAGGCGGTCCCGGGTTAAGAGGCGGGCCGCCCCGGATCCGCTGGGGAGGCGGTCTTCAACCGCGTGGACGGATACCTTGCCGGCGGGCTCTGGGGTTCCCGATGCGGGCGTATGGGAGGCGAGGGTTTTCGCGGCGTAACCATAGCCTTGGACCTGGGGCCGGTTTCACGCGGGAGATCCCATTCGTGGAACTTGGGCCGGTCCCGGGACGGCTGCCCCCGGCGGCTTGCCACTCCCCGGTTCCCCTTGGAGAGCATCCCCGCGCAACCTTCCCAGAACCCCGGGGCCCGGGCGCCGGCCTTCTCGGGGGCCGCAGGCGGCAGTTTGGAAGCGTCCCGCGCTCGGAGGCGCTCCGGTGCGGAAGGGCCGCGGCGGCGGCCGGGCGCCGCCTCTTGAAAGGACCCTTAAAGAACCTACCCCTTTCCGGCGGGGCCCCGTCGGGCCGGTGCCGCCGGGACGCCTCCGGCGTCCCCGGCCCGGAGGCGGGCGCCTCTGGGGGGGGGGCGCCGGGGGCGACGCGGGGCGAGGGAAAGGTGGCGGGGGCGACGGAGGGCGTATTGCGGGCGCGGGGGAAACAGTTTAATATTGCTTTGGCGGGGCTGACGCGGCCGGAAGTCCCCGCCGCCGGAAGCGGTTCCGGACCCGGGCGCCCGGGGCTTGCCTTCAGGCGGGGCGCGGCTTCAGAGGGGACATGTACACGCTCAGGATTCTTCTGAATGCCGGTTCCGGGGGCGGCCCCGAGGCAGACGCGGCCGCGCCCCGGCGGCCGGCGGGTACGGAGGCGGGACGCGGCCCGGCTCCGGGACGGGCGCCGAAATGCCCTCCCAAGCCAAGGACCCCTTGCAGAAATACATATTAGACAGCAATCTTGACGCCGCGTTGGAGCTTTTAGGCTTCCCCCCCGGCGTCGCCGAAGCCTGCGTGCAGCTCAGCGCCGAACTGATAAGGCCCAACGTGGCGGTCCGGCGCCCCGATTACGTGCTGTTGATGCCAGACGGCACCATCCTCATTATCGAATTCCAATCCTCCGCCGACGTTCTCGACGTAGTCAGGTTTCTCGAGTACGCCTCGTTGGCGGCGGTGAAATACTCGAAAGAATTAAAAAGGCTAGTGCCGGTTTCCGTCATCGTAATCTATACGGCCGACGTTGACGAGGAGCGCCTCAAGCTGTCCTTTCCCGGCGAGGGCGGGAACGGCAGGGACGCCTCCGGCGGGAAGAAGAACTACGGAACTCTGAGCTTCGAGGCAATACCGGTCTGCCTGGGGAAAGTTATCGACGCGGCCAAGCTCCTCAACGAGCCCAAACTCCTCGACGCGGACTGGGATCCGAACGCGGGCTTGGACCTGGACCTGGGCAAGGGCACCGTTCACCTGACGCTGAACGCCCTGCTCGGGATGCTGTATTTCGCCCCCCTCGCGCTCGACCGGGGCCCCCACCTGGAGCTCGGCAAGAAATATTTTGAGGTGGGCCGTTCCATATCGGAAAAAACCGGCGACAAGGGCATTTTCCGAACGATGGCCATCTCCGCCCTATCGCGGAGATTCGCCTCCGAGCAAGACATCAACTCTCTCTTGAAGGAGCTTACAGATATGGGCACCATTACCGCCGAGGCAGCTGACATCTTATCAGGCGGAGTAATATCTCGTTACAGGGAGCAGCTCGAGGCCAAGGACGAGCAGCTCGAGGCCAAGGACGAGCAGCTCAAGCAGCTCGAGGCCCAGCGCGAGCAGTTCGCGAACTCTATAGCCAAGGCAGTTCGGCGCTTGAACGCCGAGAAGAAGAGCCCCGAGGAGATTGGCGAATTTTTTAATCTTTCCATAAAGGAGGTCTACAGAATCCTGGGGGGCGACTGACAGGACGCGCAGCGTCCTTCTTTCCCGGCGGGAACGGCCGGGCAAAGGCCGGGCGGGGCTCGGGGCAAGCCGGGTATTCCCCAACTTTTGACTGAGGCGGGTTTCCAGGACGTGGCCTTGAACCGGAGGATACTTCCCGCGTTGCTCCCCGCCATGAAAAAGAGCCCTGCGGAACTCCGGGGGCCGGGGACGATTACCAGCTCTTCCGTAAGGGCCGCCGCCTCGGTGGGGGCTGGAGGCGGGGGGCTTCGGGAGGGACGTTACCGGGGGCCCT
>JAIRZX010000279.1 GCA_031267005.1 Deltaproteobacteria bacterium | reverse complement strand
GTGGTTCATCTGCAGGAGCTTGATGGCCTGCTGGAGCTGAGGCGTCATCACCATCTGCTGGGACATCTTCGTGGAAAGGTGAAGCTCCATCGCCATGGCTGACACTCCGTGGGGGCCCTGGGGGCGGGCGCGGGCGCCCGCGCGCCGGGGGGGGGCGGGCCGCCCGGTGACTGGCGGGGCGGCCTGTAAGGCTGGGCGGGGCCTCCGGGCATCCGGGGCACGGGTCCCGCTTTTGGGCGAGGCGGAAGGGGGGCCGCGCGGGGGTTTCGCCCGAAAGCCCTGGCGTAGGGCTCCGGGCCCAGCAAGGCCTCATGAGGCCTCAGAAAGCCGGGGGAAGCCCGCTGGCGACGGGGGCGCCACCCCAAGGCGGGCGCCGGATCAAGCGCCGAGGCGGCGCAACGCAAGTCGGCGTAACGGACCTGCCGCTGGGGGGGGGCGGCGTTACGGCTGGGCCGCCGGGGGCGGCGTAACGGAGGGGCCGGCGGGGCGGCGGAACTGAGGGGCCGCCGGGGGCGGCGTAAGGGATGGGCCGCCGGAGGCGGCTTGCGGGGAGGCAGCTCATTACAGGGAGAAGCCCTTCCCTAGGTATATCCTGCGGACGAGCTCGTCACCGGCAAGCTCATGCGGGATGCCCTCGCGGAGCACGCGGCCCTCGTAAATGATGTAGGCGCGGTCGCAGACGTTCAAGGTCTCGCGGACGTTGTGGTCGGAGATGAGTATGCCCAGCCCCTTGTCCCGGAGCTGGCGGATGAGGTTCTGGATGTCGCCAACGGCTATGGGGTCAATGCCCGCGAAGGGCTCGTCGAACAGCAGGAAGACCGGGTCCAGGGCCAGGGCCCTGGTTATCTCGAGCCTCCTCCTCTCCCCGCCGGACAGGGACACGGCCTGGTTCGCGGAAAGGTGCGTGAGGCCGAGCTCGTTCAAGAGCACCGCCAGCCGTTCCCGGCGCTCCTCCTGGGTCAGGTCCATGGTCTCCAGGATGGCCATGACGTTGTCCCTGACGGAGAGCCTCCTGAAGACGGAAGGCTCCTGGGGCAGGTAGGTGAGCCCCATCCGCGCCCGGCGGTACATGGGCGATCCGGTCAGATCGTGGTCGTCCAAAAGCACCTGGCCCTCGTCTGGCTCGACGAGCCCAACGAGCATGTAGAAAGTGGTGGTCTTGCCGGCCCCGTTGGGGCCGAGGAGGCCGCAGATCTCGCCGACGCCCAGGGCGAGGTTCACGCGGTCCACCACCCTGCGGGGCCCGTAGCTTTTGACGAGCTCCGAGGCGGCCAGGTGCCTCGCCCCGGTCATTTCCCGGAGCCCCCCTGCTCGTAGAAGGCGCGGACGCGCCTGCTGCCCTGGCTGTCGACCAGGCTGCGGTTCTCGTCCAGGTAGTAGGTTATCTGGTAGCCGGTAATGGAGTTGGTCCCCTGCCAGACCCTGGCCTCGCCGGTGAGGACCAGCCTCCTGGGGAGCGCCTTGGCCAGGTACAGGGCCTTGTCGGCCACGGCCATGCGCTCGCCCTGCTGGATTTTGACCGCGCCTTCGGCCTCCACCCGGTCAATCTCCTGGCCGCCCTGCAGGGGGGACCTGCGGGAGCCCTCCCGCTCGCCTTCGGCCGCTGGGTCCATGCCGGCCGCCTGGTCCACCGCCTCGGGCAGGCCCTGCGGGAGGGTTTCGGGCGCGGGGGAGGGGGGCGGCGGGCCCAAGTCCCCGTCGGCGGCGGCCGGGCGCGCCGGGGAGCCCGCGCCGGCCCGGGGGGGCACGGGAGGGGCGCCGGCGGTTCCGGGACCGCCCCGGGCGGGGGTTTCCCGGTAGCTCCCGACGGGCTGGTAGGAGACCCGCATGACGTCGCAGCTGATGACGAGATCCCCCTGGCGGGCCACTACCCTCCCGGTGAAGGTGACGATCCTCCTGGAGTCGTCGGCCGTCATGTGGTCCGCCGAGATGGAAATGGGCCCCGAGGTGTCCAGGCCGCCGTCGGAGGGGCGCGGTGGCGGCTGGGCCGCCGCCCCGGACGGCGCGAGGGCCGGGAAGAGGGCGAGGGCGAGCGCCGCGAAAAGCGCGGGGGCCAGCGCCTCGGAAAGCGCGGGGGCCGCGGCGGGGCGCCGGGCGCCCGTGCCGTACGGGGCGGGGGGGGCGGCTATGCGAGACTTCATGGCAAGCTTTCTTCCGGGTTATTCCGAGCGCCCGAGCATCAGCCGGACCTGGCCCTCAACGTTGAGGATGCCTTTGGCGGTGTCGTACACGAACCTCTCCCCCGAGAGGTTGAGCATGGGGTCCTCCAGGCAGAAGGGGTCGTCGCTGGAGAAGATCCCCCGGGTCATGTCCAGGACCAGGCGGGGGCCGGTCAGGATCCTGCCCTGGGAGTCCGCGGTGCGCACGTCGCCGTTCAAGACCACGCGCTTGCTCTCCGGCTCGTAGCGACCGGTCTCGGCCTGGACGGAGAAGACCCCGTCCGAGGTGAGTATGTCGGCGTTCACGTCCGTGAGCGTGAAGTAGTCCCGGTCCTTGAAGTAGCTGGCGGACAGCGCCCTCAGGGCCAGCGAGCGGTCACCGCCCCCGGTCTCGTTCAAAATGAGGTTGGAAAGCCTCATGTCGACGTTCGGCGGGAGCATGTCCTTCAGGCTCCCGGGCTTGAAGCCGGGGAAGTCCCTGGCGTTCCAGAGGAGGACCCCCAGGATCGACGCGAATCCCACCAGAAAGCACACTATGAAGAAGCGCAGGCGCGACATGGTTACCCGGAAATGCGCCGCTACAAGGGTGCTCCGCGGGGGGAGGGCGGCGGGACGCTTGGGACGTGGCCTATTATAGCCGTGGCGGGGGCGGGCTGTAAAGAGTTTCTTAGCATTTTCTGTGCCGATCTCGCGGAAGGCCCGCCGAATGGGCCCGTGGGAGGGGAGGGGCCGAGAGATGGTTAAGTGGGAGGGCTTTTCGGGGGAGCCTCGCGCCGCTTCGCCCGCGAGCGTCGGGGGGGTAGCCGCGGGCGCGTGAGGGTTAGCCGTGAGCTGGTGCAAGGGTTCCGCGGGCGCGGTAGGTGGAGCGGGGAGCGTCGGA
>JAIRZX010000239.1 GCA_031267005.1 Deltaproteobacteria bacterium | reverse complement strand
ATCAAGGAGCCCGGCTCGGGGGGAGGGGGGGGGACGATGGGGGAAGCGGGAAGGGGGTAAGGGGAAGGTGATGGGGGGAAGGTTCGGGCATGTAGGGCCTGGACTTCCGGCTGAGGGGTATTGGCTGCGCCCGGGCTTCAGAAAACGTTTTCGCGGGGGTGGCGGGCGGCCTCCTGATGGCTTTGGGTGGCTGGCCGGTCGGAGGGTTGGACAGGCGTGTGCCGGGCGGACGGGGAATCCGCCACGCATGGCGTGCGTCGGCAAGCGTATCGGCAGATATTGGGATCGGCGGGGCCTTTTCCCCAACGTTTGGCGGCACCTGGGCAAGCCTCCGGGGGACTCCGGCAGGGAGGGCGGGGGAAAACGTCGTCTCACGCGGAATCATGCGGGGAGGCTTCCAGGCCCCTTCGGGAGTCAGGGGAGGCCTGCTGTGGAGAAACGTAGCGCGGGCAGTCATCATTTTAGGCAAACGAAATTATTAAATACCTTGGCACCCATGCCCTAAATGTAGGGGAATGTTCGCTAAGGGTCTTGCGATGTAGCGGTTTTCCGAAAAAAAATCAGCAAGAAGATAGGATATTTTGGAAACTGGGGATCGATAGTTAGAGCATAGTCAATAAATATAGAGATAAATATATCAATTAGTTAAAAATAGAAGCTCTTTAAGTCGAGAGAGCATTAGAGCAGAGAGATTTAAAAATAGATAAAATATATGTTTAAGAAGTTAAAAATATCATATAAAACTTGATATGAGTAATAAGTAGAGTAAAAACATGTTTTATAATTTATTAAGAAAAAAAATAATTATTTTTAAAATTTTCGGCTCCAAAAAAGTAGACTGAGGAGATTTAATAAAATAATAGATTGTTTGCGCGGTTTTAGCCATTTAACTAGGATTAGAGAGCCGATTTGTGGCTTACTAAGAAGACTTAATTAAAAAATGGACGTAATTATTGCCTTTAAATTCTAGTTAGTAGTAGAATATGCCGAATTATAGTAATGGGCGGTGTGCCGCCCGTTCGGGAGCGATTCCGTTTTCCCATCCCTCCCTCCCCCGTCCCGTGGACGCGTTTCCAAGGCCCGGCGTTCTTTCGGGCCTCGCTTCCCGGCAACCTTCTGGCCGCCTCCGGCGGACCCCTCCCCGGTCCCCGCGAGCCCCCCCCGGCACGCAGGGCCGCTCTTGCGGCGACTGCCGGGCACACCGCCCGGCCCCTCCGGCTGATTAACGGGGGAGGAACTCCTTCCCCGAAGACGATAAAACCGACTCAGACCTGAACCAAGGAGGCAGATTTTGGCTTGCATCCATCAAACCAGACCGAGCGCGTCTCGGGGTAGGCCGGACGCCTGGGCAGCGTCCGGCATAGTCCCCCTGGCCCTGCTGGCGGCGCTCGCGGCAATCGCGTGGGCGTCGTCCCCGGCGTTAGCGACTGACACATCCGATATGCGTGACGGTTCGTGGAACTGGAACGTTGGAGGGAACCACTTTGCTGGACCAGCCGTTGTCGGTTCCACCGATCCCTTTGTAAAGTATGGGACCCCGATTACGATTTCCGGGGCGATCGGTTGGAATTTGGGCGCGACTGGCACTGTAGACACCGGAAGAACCGTCACGATTAACGAGGCTTACACTGGCAGTGGGCAAAACTATACTGTCATAGCGGTAGGCTCCGCGACAGCGCAACAGATCACCAGCAACACCCTTCAGTTTCATTCAAACGGATCAGGGGCTACGGCCGGCTCGGCTTTCGCTGCCGCTATCCAAGTTACTGGCGGATCAGCTGTAACAAACACCCTTGAATTTTTGGGGGACGCTGCGATTGGGGGTCACGGGGGAGCCGCCGGGTTAATTTACGGGACGGCGTCGGGCAACAGGATCCTGGCTGAAGTTTCGGGCAAGTCGATAACGGCGCGGGGCTTTTTTGCGGCTACCGTGCTGGAAGGCGGAGAACTCACGAACAACTCCATCCAGATCAAGAACGGCGTCAATGTTACGCTTTCCGATGTAATGGTCGCCGCTTCCACCGGCGGGTCAGATATCCGCAGAAGCAACGTCAGCGGCAACTCCATAAGTATAGAAGGAAACGCCGGCAATGTCGTGGTCACCGAATATATCGTAGCCGGTTACGTGGATGGTCAGAATTCCTCCGCTCCGGCTCAGACAGCCAGACAAAACCATATCATAGAAAACAACTCCGTTTACCTCCAACGGGGAACGGTCACCGGTACAGGTACAAGATCCGGATACGTCGCTGGCGCCTGGGGGGACACCGGACAAGGTACTTCAGTAGCGGTAGCGGGAGTTACTTTTAATAACAACCGCGTCGCTATCGGAGGCTTAGGAAATACCGCCGCAGCAGTGGCCATCGCCGGAGGAATCTACGGAGCCGCTATCAGCGAAGCAAGCACGGCTTCTAACACTTTCACCAACAACAGCGTCATCGTATCAAACGGCGTCATAAACGGCTATTCAGGGGACCTGCCGGACGAGATATTTGGAGCCCACGGCTATTCCGGAACGGCTACCTTGAATACGGTGAAAATCACTCCTTCGGGAAGTTTCACAGTAGACGGAAACGTGGCTGGAGCCGTGATGCGGGGTACCGCCTCTGCCAGCAAGAACGCCGCCGAGATAGGGGGCACGGCCTCCGCTTTCGTGACACTCAACGGAAGCCTAGTCGGCGCCTTTGTGGGCGGCACCGGAGGAAGCGCCGATTCCAACACAGCTACCCTGACAGGGCATGCCGTCATAACCGGCTTTGTCGCTGGCGCCAATATCGCTAACGGCAACGCCAACAAGAACGAGGCAGTCATCAACGGCGGGACCGGAACCCAGATAACTGTCGAAACGAGCGGAGTTTACGGGGCGATGGTCTCCGGATCCGGGACTGCGGGAAACGCGACGGGTAACATCGTCACGATAACTAACGCCATAATTTACCAGACCGGCACGACTAACCCAGCCCCAGTCTACGGCGGGCACGTTGCCGGAGACGCCAACAGCGCCCGCAGCGCTACTGGAAATATCGTCGGGATCACAAAATCCAATGTTGGAGCGGTCTACGGAGGCTACGTCGAGGGAGGCACAAGCGCCACAGGCAACGCCAGCTCAAACTCGGTATCTTTTGACGCTTCTACCCTCAACGGCGACGTTTACGGTGGTTATGTCCTTGCTGGGACGGGCAAAGCGCAAAACAACAGCGTGACAATTTCCGGCCTCACCGCTCTCATGAATTCGCCCGACGTGTTTGGAGGCTTCACGACTAGCGGCACAAAAGCTGACTACACCGCCGGCAACAAGCTGCATTTCAATCAATTCAGCTACGACTCGACCAACAACACGTTCGACCATATAGGAAACTTCTCGGAAATAAATTTCACTATCTCAGCTTCCCAAGCCGCAGACAAATCAGTCGCAGTCGTCAAGACAGCTAATCTGGATCTCGATGCCGGAACTGCAGACACAGTGGTCAAAACCGTTAACCTGGCCGGCGGACGGTACTTGGGAATGGGGGATGAGTTTACTTTAATCGAATCTGCTTCAGCCATTACTTATAACAGCGCCAGCCAGGCCACCTACCGTGCTACCGGGGAGAACTTCACGACCGAATACGGCTACGAGATAACTCCCGGCGCAAATGCCATCACGAGCAAGGTTACGGACATCAACTTCAAGCAGCAGACCGTGTCCGTTTCCGAGCTCCCCCTGGCCGACGTCGTGTTCGTGAACCGCGGAAGCGACGACATAGCCGACGACGCGATCCCGTCTGCCACTACCGCCGCCATGGGCGCCAACGGATTCGCCGCCTTCGCCGCAATCGCCTACGGAAAGAGCCGGATCGCCACCGGATCGCATATCGAGGTGAAGGGCCTTACCGGGAACGTCGGCATGGCGGTCGGAACCGAGACTTCGGCAGGCATAGCCACGGCGGGCATATTCCTGGAGTTCGGGCGCGGCGAGTTCGATTCGTTCAACGACTTCGCCAACGTCCCCACCGTCCACGGCAACGGCGACGTGACCTACTTGGGCGGGGGCCTCCTCGGACGTTTCGAGATAGGCTCGCAGGACAGCAGCAGGCCCTATGTCGAGGCTTCCGCGCGTCTTGGCAGGACCAAGAGCGACTTCAATTCCAGGGACTTCACGTTCGGAAACGGCGCCAACGTCAACTTCGAGCTTCATTCCAGGTACTACGGCTTCCACGCCGGGCTGGGCTACATCCTGAACTTCCTCGACTTCAGCCAGGACGGTTCGATGGATATCTCGGCCAAGATTTTCCACACCAGGCGCGACGGCGACGACTTCATAGTCGCTGGCGACAGGGCGACCATAAGCGCCGTCACCTCCACCAGGCTCCGCGTCGGAGCCAGGGTAAACATCGGCCTCACCGAGTACGTCAAGCCCTTCGTGGGCGGCTACTTCGAGAGGGAGTTCAAGGGCGAGTCCCAGGCCACGGTAGGGCCGTACGTCCTGCCCATGGTCTCCCTTGAAGGCAATACCGGCATCGGCGAGCTTGGCGTCTCCGTGACTTCCGCTTCAATGCCTTTGGAGTTCCAGGTAGGAGTCGAGGGCACGGGGGGCAAGCGCGACAGCATCACCGGAAGCATGAAGCTCAACTATTCCTTCTAGCCTTTCCCGGTTTTACTTAACGCTCTTCCTCCAAAGTTCAGCGTCAATAGCGGTAAGCGGCCTCGGCACGGTCTTCGGATCTCGCCGGGGCCGCTTTTTTCCGTTCCGTCCCCTCCCCCTGCCGGGCTCCTCATCCCTCCGGGTCAAGTACTCCAGGCAAGCCTGCTGTCCGGCCCCGTTCAACCGGGCTTTTTGTCGTTCTCTTCGGCCAACTCGACACGCCAGACTGCTCCTGCCTTAATTCTCACGATTCCCGCAAGGCCAGCCAGAAACTTTGTCCGTCTTCATAGGTTGGTCGAACTTTGCCGAACCCTTCGCCGTCATCAGCCTTCTTCCTTTCCCCCCTCCCTCTTAACCTCCGTCAGTCCTTCCCTCAGAGCGCCTCCGACCATCCGGCCCTCAGCACTTCCGACCCTCCGATCCTCGGCACTTCCGACTCTCCGACTCTTCGACACTCAGCACCCCCGCCCCTCCGACCTTCCAACTCTCCGACCCTTCTTCACTCCCCTTTCCCCGCCGCTCCCTCCTCCCTTTCTCCGCATCCGCCTCCTGTAGCCCCCCCGCCTATCGCCGGACGCATCCCAAGTCCCTTCTTGCACACGGGCACCCTCCCCAAACTCCTTTCTTCCGCCCCTTCCCGCCGTGCCTGCGCTCCCTCTTTGAGGCCTCCCGCGCGTCCGGGCGGCTCCAACGCGCCTCTGGGATGAGGGCGAGGGGATACCCGTCACCGGAGGCCCGTCTAACTACAAATTCTCTAATTAGCTTGCAAGAATAGATAAATTATGTTAATCTTGCCGCTATATCTGGCGGCGGGAAGCTGCCGCGACCCGCCAGGCGGCGGGCAGGAAACTAGGCACGGCTTTTGCTGCAACTCACGCAGGGCCGCGCATGCCCGGCCGGGCCCCCCGCCCGACCGCCAGCGCCCTACAGGGTGGACCCCCATGGACATCGCGACAATCATCGGCATATTCTCGTCCGTGAGCCTGCTCGTCATCTCCATCAACATGGGGGTGGGGCTGGGGGCCTTCCTGGATCTGCCGTCGCTCCTGATCGTCGTGGGGGGGACCGTCTGCGCCACCCTCATAAACTACCCACTCCGGGACTGCCTGAACACCTTCTCGATACTTAAGAACGCCTTCGTCACCAAGACCACGGCCATGGCCGACATCATCACCGGCTTCATAACCTTCTCGGCCAAGGCCCGCAAGGAGGGGCTGCTCTCGCTGGAGACGGACATCGATCTCGTTTCGGACGCCTTCCTGCAGAAGGGGCTGCAGCTGACCGTGGACGGGCTTGAGCCGCAGGCCATCGTGGAGATACTCGAAACGGAGATAGCCTTCCAGGAGTCGCGCCACCGGCTCGGGGCCGACATCTTCCAGGCCATGGGCGCCTTCGCGCCGGCCTTCGGGATGCTGGGGACGCTCATAGGCCTCATCTCCATGCTCCAGCAGATGGACGACCCCTCGGCCATAGGCCCGGCCATGAGCGTGGCGCTGGTCACCACCTTCTACGGGGCCATACTGGCGAACGTCGTCTTCGTGCCTATTTCCGGGAAGCTCCGCGCCCGCTCCCGCTCCGAGACCATGGTGAAGGAGCTCATAGTCCAGGGCATACTTGCTCTCTGCCGAGGGGACAACCCCCGCATCATAGAGCAGAAGCTCCACGCCTTCATCCCGCCGGCCGCGCGGATTTCGGCCTTCAGATGAAGGCCCGGGCGCCAAGGCGCGCGCCCGGAGGGCGCTTTGCGGGCGAACGCGGCGAATCCCGGTTAGCGGTCGCGTCAACGCGTTCAGCGGGGACCGTGAACTCCTCGTTTGGCCTTGCGCAGACTATGCCGCTTGCCCGGCGCGGCCGGCTTGCCCTTGCCCGGCGCGGGCGGCTTGCCCTTGCCCGGCGCGGCCGGCTTGCCCTTGCCCGGCGCGGGCGGCTTGCCCTTGCCCGGCGCGGCCGGCTT
>JAIRZX010000030.1 GCA_031267005.1 Deltaproteobacteria bacterium | reverse complement strand
CCGGAGGCGGGCGCCGCGGGGGGGGGGGCCGCGGGCACGGCCCCTGGGCGGGCGGGGCCGGCGACGGGCGGGGGCGGGGCGGCCGCGGCGGGGAATGGGTCCCACAAGGCCCCGGCCAGGACGGCGAGTCCGGTCCAGACGTAAAGTATCTTCACGAGCCACCCCGAGGAGTCCAGGGCCAGCCAGTCCCCGGCCTTCCAGATCCGGCGCATGGAGACCGCGTGGACGGGCACGGCCAGGAGGCAAAGGAGCGCCGGGAGCGAGAGCTTCCCGCACATGACGAGCACGGCCACCAGGAGCCAGACTAGGGGCCACCACAGGAGCTCGACCAACGCGGCGCGCTCCTTTCCCAGGAGCCCCGCGAGGGTTGTCTTCCCGGCCTCCGCGTCCGTTTCTATCTCCGGGAGGCTCTGGTAGTAGAGGACGTTGGCCACCATGAAGGCTCCCGGAAGCGAGAGGGCTATCACCTCGCCTGTGACGCCGCCGGTCAGTGCCATGAAGGTCCCGGCGGTCATGATTACGCCCATGTTCAGGAACACCATGAGCTCCCCCAGGGCCCTGTGCCCGTACTTGACGGGCGGGGCGACGTAGAAGAAGCTCGAGAGCGCCGCGAAGACGACCATGCCCCACAGCGCCCAGTTACGACCGACGATGGCTATGGCCATCACGAAGGCCGCGGCGTAGCACAGCGCTATCGCCTTCTTGATGGCGCCGGGGGAGATCTTGCCCTCCTGTATGACACGGGAGCCGCCTATGCTCTTTTTGGTGTCCACTCCTCCTGAGTGCTCGAAGTAGTCGTTGGCGATGTTGGTGGCCAGGTGGACCAGGAAGGAGGCGACGAGGATGAGGGCGAAGATTAAGATGCCGGGTTTCCCCCCGCCGGAATTTCGGGCGGCGATGAAGCCCAGGAACAGAGGGTAAAGGGTGGTTATGTAGAAGCTGGGGCGGGAGGCCTGCACCCAGGCCTTCAGCGTCCCGCCGGCGGACCTGGATTCGGGCTCGACGGGCCCGAACAGGGCCTTTCCCGCGCGCCGCTCCCCGGCATCGCCGAAGGCGGTCCCGGAATCGGGGCTCCCGGCCCCGGCCTTCCCGCCCTCGTCTCGGTGGCCCTTTCCGGCCCCGGACTTCTCCGAGGAGGCGCCTGGGGAGGCCTTTTCATTTTCCTCCTCCTCCGGCTTTTGGAGGGCGTCCCGGGCATTCGGCTCGGCGCCGGGATCGGGGCAGAGCGAAATGTCGGACGGAGGCGTCGCGGGAGAGGGTTTAGCGTGGGAATCGCCTGCGGACTTCTCCGGCGAAACGGAAGCGGCTGCCTTTTCCGGCAAAGCGGAAGCCCCGGCGCCGACCGGCGCCGCGCCGGAGGCGGCGGGGGGCGCGCCGTTTCCGGTTTCGTCCCCCGAATGGGCCGGGGCGTCCGTCTTTCCGCCGGAACCGCCGGTTTCCTCCCCCGGTCCGCCGGGAGCGCCCGCGGGGGAATCCCTGTCGAGCGCGTCGTCGTCTCGGCCTGTCATTTCGTTTACCTCTCGAGGGCGTGGCGGCGCGCCGGAACGCGCGCCCGCCCCGGTCAGGCGGTCCGCTCAGGAGCCCTTCGCCAGCGCGAGCGCCCCGCGCCGTATCCCGGCCGCGTCCAGCCCCTCCGAGGCCCTCTGCCTGGCCTGGGGGCCGTGGGGGACGGGGATGTCCGGAAGACCCAGGGAGGCGGCGTCCACGCGCCTCCCGCGGAAACCCATCAAGAGCTCGGCCACGGCGCCCCGGAGCCCTCCCGCGAGCGAGTTCTCCTCCACCGTGAGCAGCTTGCCGGTGCGAGCGGCCTCAGACAGGATCAGATCCCCGTCCAGTGGCTTTACGAAGCGCGCGTTTACCACCCCGGCGGAGACTCCGTCCTCCTTCAAGGCCGAGGCGGCGTCGAAGGCGTGCCAGGCGCAGTCACCGGCGGCGATTATCACGAGGTCGTCGCCCCGGGCCATGAGTTCGGCCTTGCCCGGCTCGACGGGCGCCAAGGGGAGTTCCCGGCGCCTGGGGCAGGCGCCCCGCGGGTAGCGGACCGCCGACGGGCCGGGAAGGGACATGGCCAGATCGAACATGGCCGCGAGTTCGGCCCCGTCCTTGGGCGCCATCACCGTGAAGCCCGGCAGGAGGCGCAGGTACGACAGGTCCAGCCCCCCGTGGTGGGTGGGGCCGTCCTCCCCCACCAGCCCGGCGCGGTCCACCGCGAACGCCACAGGGAGGCCCTGGAGGGCAACGTCGTGGAAGAGCTGGTCGAAGGCCCGCTGCAGGAAGGTGGAGTACACGGCGCAAACCGGTCGCATGCCGCCCGCGGCGAGCCCGGCGGACATGGTCACGGCGTGCTGTTCGGCTATGCCGACGTCGAAGGCCCTTTCCGGGAATTCCCTGAAGAACTCCGCCAGGCCCGTGCCCTGGCTCATTGCCGCCGTTACCGCGCAAAGGAGCGGGTCCGAGCGCCCCCTCGCGGCCATCCAGCGTCCGAAGGCATCTGTGTAGGTCTTGGCGTCCGCCGGGGACGGGGGGCACCCGCCGCGTCCTTCGGGGGCTACGGAAGTACGGGGGGCGGCCGCGGCGGCCGGGGAAGCGGGGGAGGGCGGCGAAGCGGGGGAAGCAGCCGAGGCCGGGGGTGCAACGGGCGCGGGAGGGACGGAAGGGTCCGGTGGCGCCGTCCCGCGGGGGGCGGACGGGAGCGTCTCAGGCTGCGCCTCTTTCCCGTCTCCCGGTGCCCCTTCGGCTTCCGGGGCCCCACGGGCCGCTTCGGTTCCCTCCGCCAGCAGGGACCCCGGCGCCCCGGCGGGCGCCGGGCCTCCGGCAGAGGCGGCGCCGGAGCTTGCGGACAGCGCAGGGGCGACGCGGGCGGCTGGCTTCGGCGGCGCCTTGTCCTGGGGCTTCTCGGTGGGCTTCATGGCCCCCAGGCCGTGGAAGGACAGGGGATCGTCCTCGGCGGGGGCGTAGCCTTTGCCCTTGGTGGTGAGGACGTGCAGGAACACCGGGCGCTTCAGGAGTTTCACCTGGGCCAGCGCCGCCACGAGCTTGTCCAGGTTGTGCCCGTCGATGGGGCCCAGGTACTTGAAGCCCCACGCCGCTATGAAGCTCCTGGGGGAGACCAGGAAGCCCTTTAAGGCTTCCTCGGCCTCCTGGAGGCGGCGGATGACCCGCTTGCCGCGTTGCGGCATGATGCGGTTCAAGGTGCCCTTCACCATCTCGCGGAGGAAAAGGTGCTCGGGCGTGCTCAACTTGAGCGACAGGTACTGGCTTATGGCCCCAACGTTGGGGCTTATGGACATGCGGTTGTCGTTGAAGACCACCAGCATGTCCGTCTGGAGCCCGCCCGCGTGGTTCAAGGCCTCCATGGCCATGCCGCCAGTCATGGCACCGTCGCCGATGACCGCCACGCAACGGCTGGAACCGCCCTTGAGATCCCTCGCGAGCGCCAGGCCCAGCGCGGCCGAGATGGAGGTGGAACTGTGGCCGGTCCCGAAGGCGTCCGCCTCGCTCTCGGCGAGCTTCGGGAAGCCCGAAATCCCCCCGGCCAGCCTGAGGGTCCTGAAGCCCGGTTCCCGGGGGCATAGGAGCTTGTGGGCGTAGGCCTGGTGGCCCACGTCGAAGATTATCCGGTCGACGCTGGGGTCGAACACGCGGTGGAGCGCCACCACGAGTTCGACCGCGCCCAGCGAGGACGCCAGGTGGCCGCCGTTCCTTTCCACCGTGCGGATGATTTCGCGGCGGATGTCGCCCGCTAGTTCGGCGAGCGCCTCCGAGTCCAGGCCGCGGAGATCCCTGGGCCTGGAGGCCACGCGTTCCAGGAGGGTGGGCGGGCGAGTTTCCATCGGGGCGTCCCCTACGACTCGCGCGCGACCATGGCGCGGACTAGAAGGTTGAGCTTTTCGGAGCGCATGCCGCCTACGAGCCTTAAAGCCTCCCCGGCCAGCTCGTCTTGGCGCCTGCGGGCGCCTTCTGGGCCCAGGACCGTGAGGAGCGTCGATTTGCCGCGCCTGGCGTCCGATCCCGTCGCCTTGCCCATGACCTCGGGATCACCCTCGAGGTCCAGCAGGTCGTCCCGTATCTGGAAGGCCTCGCCTGCGGCGAGCCCAGCTTGCCGGAGTTCGGCCAGGCCGTCGGCGGCCATGCCGGCCAAAGCCGCCCCGGAGGCCAGCGACGCCGCTATCATCTCGCCGGTCTTGCGCCTCGCCATGGCCGAGCGCCCGGCGAGATCGGGGTCCTTGCCCTCGAAGGCCAGATCCTCCGCCTGGCCTCCCGCCATCCCCATGGGGCCGGCGGCGCGGGCGACTATCGCGAGAGCCCTGGCCGCTCCGGTGGCGTCCCCCGGCTCGGAGCCCGCCTCGGCCAGGATCTCGAAGGCGAGGCTTTGGAGCGCGTCCCCGGCGAGGATGGCCAGCGCGGGCCCGAACCGGGCGTGCGCCGCCTGGCGCCCCCGGCGCACGTAGTCGTCGTCCAGATCCGGCAGATCGTCATGGACTAAGGAATAGGTGTGTATGAGCTCCACAGCGAGCGCGGCGGGCATGCCCCGCGCCTCGTCCCCGCAGACGGCCTCGGCCGCCGCGAGGGCCAAGAGGGGCCGCAGACGCTTCCCGCCGCCTTCGAGCGTCCATTCCATGGCGTCCAGGAGAGCGGAGATTTCGGGGGAGGCCGTTTCCCTCATCGCGGCGAACCTCTCTCGCAGGGCGAGGGTCACCCGCTCGGCGGCGCCGGCTCGCCAGAGTCCGAATAGGCGCCCCCCGTTACCGCCGGAGGGGGCGCGCGCGGCTTCCGCAGCCGGCCCCGAGTTCGCGTCCATCGTCCCCCGCCTCCCTCCTGCGCCCCGGCCGGCGGGCCTAGCGGCCCCGGCCGCCTCCCCCTCGGTCGTCGTCGTCATCGTCTTCGTCGACGTAGTCGTCGTCCCCGTCGTCTTCGTCTTCGTCTTCGTCCCCGTCGTCCTCGTCTTCGTCTTCGTCTTCGTCCCCGTCGTCCTCGTCCTCGTCCTCGTCCTCGTCCTCCTCCTCGTCCCCGTCGTCCTCGTCCTCCTCCTCCTCCTCCTCCTCCTCCTCGTCCTCTTCGTCCTCTTCGTCCTCGTAGTCCCCGTCGCCTGTTCCGCCGCCAAGAATAAGGTCGTCGTCGTCATCGAAACCGTCGTCGTCGCCGAAATCCTCGTCCCCGAAATCCGCATCGCCGCTGTCCGGGGGGGGGGAACCGGCGTCGGAGGGACGGTGGTCCCCGGCTGGCCTCGCGGGGCGGGGGGGGGCCTGGGGGGGCTTCCCGGGCAGGTTGCCCCCCCAGCCGCCGGGGGTGGCGGGGGCGGAAGCCAGCGCGCCGTCGGCCGCGCGGGTTATTTCCTCCAGGCGGGCCTCGGCCTTCGTGAGCCTGTCCGAGATCCTGCGGGAGAGCGCTATGCCCTCCTCGAAGTTGGAGATGGCGCGGTCGAGGTCGAGCGAGTGGCTCTCCAGGGAGGCGACAAGGCTTTTCAGCCTATCCATGTCCTGTTCGAAGGTGCTGGCCTGGGCGGGGTCCTGGGCTTTGGGGCCGCCTCTGACGTTTTTGGGGTCGGTCATTATTTCGCTGAAATCCTCGGGTGCGGACGGGCGCCCAGCGGCGCCTGCGGGCTTCGGGGGGAAGGGCGGCGCCCGCGTCCCGGGCGGGGCGCGGGACGCGGGGATTCTCGGGTTCCCAAACCCGTTATATCCCGTTTAGGAAAAATAGTACAGGATCCCGCAGCCTGCGGCGAGGGCCCCGGTAAAGAGCCAGGACAGGGACGGCCCGGCCGCCAGGAACGCCGCCGCCAGCGCCGCGTAGCCCGACGCGGCCGAGCAGTAGGCGCCGGGCCGGGACGAAGAGAGCGCCAGGATGGCGCCCGTGCCCGCCGAGGCGCCGGCCAGGATCCACACGTTCATGCTGGCGAGCGACAGCGGGAAGAAGCCCTTGCCGCCCGCCGTGACCCTGCCCGAGAGCGGCC
>JAIRZX010000722.1 GCA_031267005.1 Deltaproteobacteria bacterium | reverse complement strand
CCAGCCCAGCCCAGGGCATCTAATTCCGCCCCGCCCTCACCTGTCATCCCCTCCCTCCGCCGTTGCCCCTCAATCCTGGACCCTAAAAACGAGAGCCCCCCCGCTGGCCCGCCCCGGCCTTCGGGACTTTGAAGTCCCTCCGGCGGAAGGCGGGCCCTCGGGGGGGCCCGGGCGCCCAGGTCGGGCGCGCGGAGGAAACCGATCCCTCCGGCAAAGGGTTACGTGCGGCAGAAGCCTTAGGCGCCTATAGTTCAGGGCCGATGGCCTCCTGGAGCCCCCGGGGCTGCGCCCCCTAAAAAGGGAGTTCGGGGTTCTCCTGGCTTGTGCTGTCCAGCTCGAGCTCGTTCAGGCTCTGGGCGAGCCTGTGATACTCCAACCACAGCGCGGGGCCGTGGTCCAGGACGGTTAGGATCCTGTCCTTCAGGACCCCGAAGAGCCTTTCGGTTTCCCTGAACCGGACCGGGCGCGTCAGCGTGCCCTGCCAATAGTCCATCAGATCCCGAAATGCCTGGGTTACCGCCGCGGCGTGGGAAGGGCCGCGGCAACCCCCGGCAAGGGCAAGCGGCCCTTCCGGTTCGCCCTGGGCATCCAGGGGCGAATACCGGAAGAGCCGCCTCAGCGTCTTGTCGAGGCGCTCCCGCGTTCCGCCCAAGCCGCCGGCCAAACAGCTGGCCGTCAGCTCGTTTTCGATTAGCATGCCCATGTGTTCCTCCGTGAAAACATGTCCCCGCAGGGGAAGAGTGGTTTACCTGCATCCTTGCAGGTTCCTTTCCAGTCCGCGCGGGATCCGCGTCCGCTCATCCCGCGCGGCTAACGCCTCCTTCCGGCGCCCCGAAACGCCAATAAATCGGGCCACGGTCGATAATTCATGAAAGCTCAAAGCAAGAAGACCGTATATTCCGGCTTTTCCATCTCTCTTATCGGAGCCCACTCTTTAAACTTTAACGTCCCGGGGCATGATTTGAGTCTTTTCGGCACTTTTTTAATCCGCTTCGACAAATTTTCTCCCGCCAGCTTGCGGAGGCCGGGAGAGGCGTCCTGGAGAGCGAGGGAATGTTTTCTGCCTTTATTGCTTTATAATTTTGCCCGCATATAGCGTGATCCGGATAAAATAGTTGTATATATCGTAAAAACCTTAACCGGACGGATAATCATCCATACGGCAAAACCTAACTTTTCGCCATGCAAGCCTCCGGCCGACCCAATCCGCTTGACTCATTTTTTTTAAAGAAGCGACCGATTTTTCTTGAAACCGACATCGATTTTTCTTGAACCAGGAGCCGGAATTTCTTGAAACCGGCACCGTTTCCGCTGGAAACCGACGCCGTTTTCCCTTGAAACGGAAACGGTTTTTCCTGAAAGCCCCGCGCGGTTGGCGTCCAGGAAAACCGGGATTGACTTCGATACCTGCATCGCTTGCCTCGACGGTTCGCCTACAAGGCTAAACGTATCTGACGCTTGCCTACATCCCTCTCCGGCAATCCTAAATTTTCCCTGCCCTTCCCTCGAAGCATCTGCGGATAACCTAAATTTTCACCGCACTTACCTCGATTCCGCACCAGCTACCCTAATAATTTTTTGGCGTTTCACTTGATACCGCTTCTTAAAACCTTACAAATTTTGGTACATTTCTCGATGCAGTTCTTTTAAGCCTAAAAAATTTTAGCATTTTTCTCGATACAGCTCTTTCAATCCTAAACGCTTTTGGCGCTTTTCTCGATACAGTTCTTTCAATCCTAAACGCTTTTGGCGCTTTTCTCGACACCGCCCTTCCAAGCCTTAAAACTTTTTAGCGTTTATTTCTATGCCGCTCCTGGCGTACTAAACGTTTCTGCCGTTTCTTTCGATAACTGTTCGGCAAGCTTCTAAACTTTTGGCGCCTGGTTCGAAGACGCTCCGTCACGGCCAAACGTTAGCGGCGCTTGGGTCGCCACCCCCTTCAGCTAGCTTTGAAATCATCGCAGCTTGTCCAGGCGTGTAAGTTTTCATGGACTCCTGGCGAGGCCAGCCTGAAAATAATTGCTCCTTCCGCATCCGGGCATTGGCTGACGGCATAAGGCTCCATGCAGAATTCATGGCTTCTGAGCGCAGGATCCGCGGACGATTACAAATCCTGGCGCGTAAACTCGCGGGGGCTATTGCCCCCGAAGGAAGGCAAAATGCATCAAGACGTATGCCATAAACATGCGAACGGCATGATCGTCTGGTAACAATGTTACCCGGCGGCCGTCCGGCAGGAACGGCGCCTGCCGACTTAACGCTTCCCGTCGTCCCTCCGCCCAAACTGCTTCCGTCAAGCAGAGCCGAGAGCCCGCCTGGCCGGCCGTCCGCTTGGCAAGCCTGTCAGTCCATCAAGTCCCGCAAGTCCACGGAGCCTTAGCGGCTTCACCCCTTCACGCGACGCAAGGCCCCGGCAAGACCGTACGGGAACTCAGGCGGAACCCTCCAACCAGCGGGTAAGGCACGGGTATTTCCGCACTTTGTAAAGCAGGATGTTCCGGCGCAGGCCCAGGAGGTCCGCCGCCTTGGCCTGGCTTCCCCCGCACTTCTCGAGGGCGGTAAAGAGCATCGCCTCCTCGTAGGCGTCCAGGGATTCCCCCAAGGCCTCCCCGGCGGGCACGTAGCCAGCCAGCTCCCCCGCCAAAACGCCCGGCATGCCGCCTGCGAACTTGTCCCACTTGTACTTGAAGACGTTCCTCTTGATGCCCAGCGCGTCCGCGGCCCGGGCCTGTATGTCCTTCTCGGCCAGCATCGCCCGCCGGAGGAGGCCCTCCTCCAAGGCCAACAATGCCTGGGCGAGCTTCAGCTGGCCCGGGGGGTGGTCGGCCAAGGACTTCCAAGCCCAATGGGCGGGCCCGGCCAGGAGTTCCGGGCGGTTGGCCGGGCCGCCGCCAGCTCCCTCCCCGGAAAGAGGGCCCGAGCCCTCCCCGGAAAGAGGGCCCGAGCCGCCGGCGGAAGAGGCTACGCCGTCCCCGGGCGCCGGCCGGGCCCCATCCCGGCCGACCGGGCCCGGAGGGGAAGCGGCCGGGCCGCCGGTGGAGCCGTAGGAGACTGGCCCGCCCGGGCCGGCGGCGGCTGAGGCCTCGCCGGCTTCGGAGGGCAAGGGGCGGGAGCCGATCGAGGACGGCAAGGCGGGAGTATCGGCCGAGGAGACCCCGTGGCGGGGGGGGATGCTCAACTCGGAGCGGACGACGGGAACGGCGGCGTCCCTGCTATCCAAAAGCGCCTGGGGCAAATCCTCGGGCACTACGGACTCCCCCGTCGCCAAAATGAGGCCCCGGTGCACGGCGTTCTCCAGCTCCCGGACGTTTCCGGGCCAGCGGTAGCCGAACATGATCCTCAACGCGTCAGGGTGGAAGCGGACGGCGGTTGTCTCCTTCGCGCTGTGCTTGGCGATGAAGTGATCTATCATCTGCGGCAAATCGTCCATGCGGTCGCGGAGGGGGGGGAGGGGGATATGGAGGACGTTCAGCCTGTAGAAAAGATCTTCCCTGAAGCGCCCCTTGGCCACCTCGTCCGGGAGCACCCGGTTTGTGGCGGCGACGATGCGGACGTCCACCGGGATGGGCTTGCTGCTTCCGACCCGCTCCACCACGCGCTCCTGGATGGCGCGGAGGAGCTTCACCTGGCAGTCCAGGTTCATCTCCCCCACCTCGTCTAAGAAGAGGGTCCCCCCGCTGGCCTTCTCGAAGCGGCCCGCGGAGGCCCTGTCGGCCCCCGTGAAGGCGCCTTTCTCGTGGCCGAAAAGCTCGCTCTCCAAAAGGTTGTGGCTCAAGGCCGAGCAGTTCACCGGGATGAATGGCCCGTCCCTCCGCCCGCTCGCGTAGTGGATGCCGCTCGCGACCAGCTCCTTGCCCGTGCCTGACTCGCCCGTAATGAGAACGTTCGCGGCGGTGGGCGAGATCTTCTCCAGGAGCACGAAGAGCTGCTGCATGACCTTGGAGTTGCCTATGATGTTCCCGAAGCTGTGGCGCTCCTTCAGCGCCTCCTTAAGCTGCTTGTTCTGGCGGCCGAGCCTGGAGAGCTCCAGCGCCTTGGCGACGGTCCTGGTGAGATCGTCGTTCTGGTAGGGCTTGGTGAGGTAGTCGAAAGCCCCCTGCTTCATGGCCTTCACGGCCAGTTCCACCGTGCCGTGGGCCGTGAGCATTATGACCGGGACCTCCGGGCGCATTTCCCGGGCCTTTTCCAGAAGTTCGATGCCGTTCCCGTTTGGCATGGTCATGTCGGTCAGGACAAGATCCACCTCCGGGTCTTCCGAGAAGATCCGGAAGGCCTCGTTCCCGCTCCCGGCGGTTAAGACCGTGTAGCCCTCGTTTTCCAGCATCTGGCTTATTACCAGCTGGTAGTTGGGCTCGTCGTCCACTATGAGGATCTTTTCTTCCATGATCCTTTAAACGCCTCCGCGCCCGAAGCGCGTCCCGGTCGATCCGGAAGCCGCGGCCCGGCGGGCCCGGCCGTTCCGGGGCGCTCCCCCGGACCCGTCCGGCCTCGCCGACCGGGGAACCGGAGCGCCAAAAATATAACCCCAAGGAGCCAAAAAAATAAAGCCCAGCATCCCATCTGGCCCAGCATCCCATCTGGCCCAACATCACCTCATGCCCAGCATCCCATCTGCCCCAGCATCAACTCAGGCGCCGGGCCAGGCGTAAGCTCCCCGCCCTCCCGGAGGGGCCTTTAGGGGCGCGGCGCCCAGCTTCCCAGGTGTCCCGGGGACCTGCCGCCCGAAATCCCGGGCTAGCGGGGAACATCAGGGCTCGCCTTCGCTCTCGGCAAGGGGGAGGCTGATGGTCACTTCGAGGCCGTGGCCCTCGTCGCCCTCCTCAACATTGCGCAGGACCAGCCGGCCGCCGTGGCCCTCCACTATGTTGCGCACCAGGACCAGCCCCAGGCCCGTTCCCTTGGTCTTGGTGGTGAAGAAGGGCTTGAACAGGTTCTCCAGGGCGTCGGCGGCGATGCCCTGGCCGGTGTCGGTCACGACGACGTTCAGCCTGCCCAGCCCGTCCCGCTCCGGGCCCTCGGGGTCGAGGGAACTCTCCACGGACAAAAGGCCGCCCTCGGGCATGGCCTGGATGGCGTTGACCAGGATGTTCATGAAGGCGCGGTGGAGGAGGGTCCCGTCGGCCATGATGAAGCCCGGCTCCTCCCTCAGCCCCGCCCTGAGCTCCACCCCGGCCCGGGACATGTCCACCTCCAGGAGGACGAAGATCTCCTCCAGGATGTCCTCCACGACCACCGGGTTCATGCGCGGCTTCTGGGGGCGGGCGAAGTCGAGGAAGTCGGTGACAATCCTGGAAAGCCTCGTGGACTCGTCCACAATGGCCCCGGCGAGCTTGGCCAGCTTGGGGTCCACCTGGAGGCGCTTGGCGAGGTAATCGGCCGAGGAGTTGATGATTCCCAAGGGGTTGCGGATCTCGTGGGACACCGTTGCCACCATGCGCCCGAGGTTCACGAGCCGCTCCGACTGGTTCAGCCTCTCGTTCAAGGCCGCCTTTTCGGCGTTCCTCTGGTGGATGATGGCCTCGCCCCGCGCCACCACGAACCTCAAGGCGAAGGTGAGGAAGATCGTGGCGCCCACGGCTATGGCCAGGGCCGCGTACTGCATGGCGGCTATCTGGCGGTACTCGGAGGTGACGTCCCGGGTTATCTCCAGCACGCCGGAGACCCCGGCGGAGGCGTAGTCCTCCATGGCCTTGAAGCACCTTATCGAGAACTCCCCCCTGGGGAAGAAGCCGCCTATGAGGAAGCTCCCCTCCTGGCGGAGGATGACCGTGCGGCTCAAAAGCCTCGCGCGGTAATCCTCCCTCCCGGCCCGGCCGGTCTCCCGCCAGACGCTCATGAGCCCGCCGTAGACCCCGGGGCTCCTGGCCGGCCCCGTTTCCGGGGCGGGCATGAGGGCCATGCTGATGGCCTCCAGGAACGCGCCCATGGGCTCCGCGAACTCGCCCTGCGGCATGAGCTCGCCGGTCTCGGGCGACGGGCGGTAGACCACCACCGGCTCGTTGGAGTCGGAGGTGTAGACCCGCATCCCGAACTTGGAGTCGTAAAGGGCCACCCGGCTTATGTCGAAGCCGTAGACGGTGTCCTCTATGACGGAATTGAGGAAGGTGTAGGCCTCGGGCTCGGAGAGCCTGGCGTTCCCCTTCTCCCGGTAGATGGGGAGGAGGAAGTGGTTGAACATCTGGTAATTCAGGTTGTCCATGATCATCACGGTGTCGTCGACGATCCTGGAGTAGATGATGTCCTCCGCCTCCCCGCTCATGATGACGGCCAGGGACAGGCAGCTCGCGAAGATGACCGCTATGGCCACCGAGGAGAAGTACTTGACCAGCCGGAACTTCTTCTCCTGGTCCTCCCGGCCCTTGGGATGCTCCTCGCGGTCCCTGTCCGCCTTGGCGTCCCCTTCCGAGACTGCCATGCCCGCGAGCTCCCCGAAGCCGGCGGAGGGGAGCGAACGGGCGCCCTTCTTGGGGGCTGAAGGCGGCGAGCCGGGGAACATGCCCTGGGGCGGGACGGCATCCCCGTCGCCTTCCTCCCCCTCCCGAGCGGGGGCTTCCCCCGCGCCTAGGGGTTCCTCCGGGCCTTCAGCCCCCCCGGAGTCCGCTGAGTCTTCGGTTCCCCCCGCGCCTTCGGTTCCCCCCGCGCCTTCGTTTTCCTCCGGGCCTTCCGAGCCCTCGGCGCCCCCGGAGCCTTCCATTTCTTCATGGCCCCCGGTATAACCGGCGCCCCCGGAGCGCTCGGAACCCCCGGATCCGTCGGTGCTTTCCGTATCCCCCGCCTTTCCGGCGCCCTCCGGGCGCTCCGATCCCCTTGGCTCCCCTGGTCCCTCCGGGCCCCCTCCGCCCTCATAGCCTTCCGGGCGCGACGATCCCCCCGCAACCCGGCTTTCCCCGGAAACCCCGTCCTTCTCCTGCGCTTCAGAGGCTACAGAGTCCCCGGGCGGGCCGTCCCCCCCGGGCGCCGCTGAGGGCCCTGGCGCTTCGAGCGAATCCGGCGCGCCTGGCGGTTCGGACGCCTCCGATGTTGCGGCCGGAGCGCCCGCAACCGCCCCGCCGTTGCCTTCAGGCGGGCAGATGACGTTCCCTCCGCTTCCCCCCCCTCCGGGAAGGGGCGCCTCCCCTGTCTTGCCGGGCCCCGCCGGGGGAACGGCGGGACGGCTCTCGTCGGCCGCTGGGGGAGCGGCGCCCGTGGGGTGCTTCATAGGGATTCGTGCGGGCGGTCTCAGGGGGCTGGCTCTGGCTACTTGACTATGTACTTCTTCTTCGCGACCAGCCCCTTCTGGAAGCGGTCCTTGAACTCGGCGAAGCCCTGCCGTCCCATGAGCCCGTAGGTGAAGCGCTTGCCGAGCTCGACCCCCGGCTGGTCCAGGGGATCTATGCCGTAGAGGCTCCCGGAGACGACCGCCGCCACCTCCAGGGTCTGGAGGAGGTAGCCGACCGTGGCGGCGGAGACCTTCGGCAGGGTCAGGGTCATGTTGGGCCGCCCGCTGTCGGCCAAGGCCCTCGACACGCCCTGGCGCTCGCAGGAAATGAGCTCGCCGAGGGAATGCCCGCCCAGGTACGCGAGCTCCTCGTGGTCCTTGAAGATGGCGGGGATGTTCACCTGGTGGCGGTAGGCGTCCACCCCCAGGAAGCAAACGGTCTTCTCGTCCGAGCCCTCCATGTACATCTGGAGCTGGCTGTGCTGGTCGGTCACGCCCAGGGCCTTGACGGCGGTCTGGCACGAGGGGTTGGGGGAGCCGTCGAGCTTCTGGGACTTGCCCAGGGACTCGTTCCAGAGCTGCCCGAACCATTCGCCCGTCCTGGAAAGCGCGTCCGCGTAGGGCATCATGACCAGGATGTTCCGCTTCTTGGCCGTGGCCATCATGTAGTTCAGCCCGGCGAAGACGTAGGCCTTGTTGCCGGAAGGCGGCTTGCGGGCGTCCTCCTGGGCACGGGCGGCCCCGGCCAGGAGGTCGGTGATGTTGACGCCCACCATGGCCAGGGGCGCTATGCCAACCGCCGAGAACACCGAGTAGCGGCCGCCCACCCCGGGGGGCACGGGGAGCGAGTTGAACTCGCCGTCGTGGGCTATCTTCCGGAGCACCCCGCCCTCGGGGTCCGTGGTGACGAGCAGGTGGTCCTTGATGGCCGAGCGCCCCAGGGTCCTCTGGAGCTGGTCGAACACTATCATGAACTGGCTCATGGTCTCGGCCGTGGCCCCGGACTTGGAGATCACGTTGAAGAAGGTGCTCTTGAGATCGAGCCCCTCCAGCACCGCCGCGAAGCCCTCGGGGTCCACGTTGTCGCACACGATGAGCCTCGGCCAGCCCCGCTTGGCGCTGGGCAGCTCGTTGTGGTTCAACGGCCTCAAGGCGTTGAAGACCGCCGCCGCCCCGAGGGCGCTCCCGCCTATCCCGAGGACGACGACGTTCTCGAAGCGCTTGCGGCCCATCTCGGCAAGTTTTCTGGCGGACTTGGCCGTGTCGGGGTCCCGGGGGAGATCCATGAACGGGAGGCCGCCCTTGCGGTAGCGGGCCTCCACGTCTTTGTGGGCCGCCCCTACGAGGCCCTTCATCTCCGCCAGTTCCTCCGGCCCCAGCCCCTTGGACCCGACGGCTTCCGAGGTGAGGTTGTTGTAGTCCAGGGTCAAGAACTCGTCAGCGTCCTCTTTGACAGGAGCTTTCGGCTTTTTTTCAGGCATACGGTCCCTTTCTCCGGCCGGGCTTCCCGCGCCGGGCGGCCCGGGCCCGCCCGGGCCGCGCGGGGCCCGGGGAAACCCCCGGCCGGGGTCTACGCTTTAGGAGGGCCTGCCGTCCCCGGGAAGGCCGGGCGGGGCCGCCCGCGCATGGCGGGCGCTACGCCGTGAAACGTTCCTCTTAAGTATAGCGCAATCCCTAAAAAATTCAAGGAAAGCCGAAGGCTTGAAGGCTTCCGAAGGCTTGCCTGAAAGCTTCGCGCTTTCGGTTTACCGGCGTCAACCCGCCCGGAAAATGGACGCGAAGACGGCCGGGGCCGGAAAGTATAAACCTGGCGCGGCGAGAAACTTTATCGCCGGGGGGGTTGCGCCCCGGAAAGGCGAAATAAACGGGGGAAGAAGGGCTGAATCCAGATTGGCTGGCAGCTGAATTCCTCGGGAGGGGCAAATGCCGGAAAGGCGGAGTGGGCGGAGGCCAGACGGGCGGGCAGCCCGATTGCCGTAGCTGGCAATTCCGGAAAGGCCGGGGAAGCAAGCGAACGAAGGGGCAAAGGGCGAGGGACTTAGGGAGCGATGGCGGAAAGGCTTCGGGAACAAAGGGTTCGGGAACAAAGGGTTCGGGAACAAAGGGGCGATGGGGGAAAGGTTAAGGAAGTGAGGGGGCGAGGCGGAAAGGCTGAGGGAACAAGGGAGCGAATAGGGAAACCAAAGGGAAGCAAGGAGCAAGGGGGCGAACGGGGAAAAGCAAAGGGAAGCAAGGAGCAAGGAGCAAGGTGCCGGGAAGTGTCAGGGCAACGTCGCTGAGGCATGCGGGCCGGCCCGCGAAGGGACGGGGCGCTGGTAAATGATTGCGGCTGGCTGCTTACTAAGAGGCTGTTGCTGCCAGGCAACAGGTTTTCGCATCCTTTCCCGGTCCAAGTAACTGTCAGGACCATTTTCCAGGCATCCGCAGAACGCAATTCCAAACTGCTGGGTTTACGTACGGCAAAGCAGGCTCGAAAGGATAGGATTGCCCCGCAACGCATAACGCCGACAACATCATAAGCCTTAATGCCGGTTGTTGAACCGTGCCTGAAATTATGGCGTGAATACATATTTACTGCTCAACCGTTCCGATAACCGCATTTTAATATTGATTTTTTCCATATTATTTACACATAGTTGGCACATACCTTATTCAATTACATTTTGGTTTAATTATTATCCCGAAGGAAAATTCTTTGTCACTATATTGCCATTGACGTTAAATCTTAGAATAATGCCCAAGAAATGACTATGCCACATATGAATTAAATACCCTCCCTTTTCTAATATTTATAATCTATGGCAATATTTTGTCAGTTTTACATAATTTTATGATTAAACAATCTAGCCTGATTCTTCCTTTCCACGGATGCCGCGCAATATAATGCCGTCAGGACCATTTAACGCAATCACAAGATAGTCCAGCAAAATTTTTAAACCTTACCTCCGAGGCCGTTACCATTAATTGCTTTGCCGTCCGCCGGGCGGGAGGATGGACAGTGTACTGCTGAAAATCGGAACGCCTTTCACCCGACCCGGGCGGGAACCGAGGGTACGGCACTCGCTCCGTGACGGCCAGCGGCCCCCGTGGTCCGGGCGCGGCCGAGAAGCCTTATCCGGAAAACGGAGGGAGTTAACGAAACCCTGGCGCCGGAAAGGGCTCTCCGTACCCGAAACCGGCGCCGAATGCCGTGTCTTCAGGCACCCTTCCAGGCCCAAACTCCAATATATCCCAAAAAGCGCCAAAGCGTCGACGTTTCAGTTCGCGGCTTGGTTTGCTCAACTTGGAAAAGATTTTTAAAGCGGAGGCTCCATATACGGGGGAGGGGCATCCCAAA
Organism: Deltaproteobacteria bacterium; assembly: GCA_031267005.1. GTDB lineage: Bacteria > Desulfobacterota > Desulfarculia > Adiutricales > Adiutricaceae > JAIRZX01. The sequence goes on along the minus strand of JAIRZX010000722.1, from coordinate 4,917 downwards.
CGAACAAATAGTAATCGCTTCCAGGAGCCTCTTCCCCGGACGGCTTGGGCATCTTGCCAAATCACCCCCTTAAGTCCGCCCGAAACCTGGCCCCGGACCTCTAATCTCCGTCCCCCTTTTGCCGCTGGCCCGAGATATCCGTCCGTTGGGGAAATCCTGCCTGCCGGCCTGGACCGGGCCCCCTTCCAAGCATCGGCCCTCCGGTGGATCCGGACAGCCCTGCGGACGAATCCTCCGTACCTTCTCCGGGTAAGCCCCCGCCTCGGGGAAAGCTTCCGCCTCGGGAAAAGCCCCACGCCGGGAAAGCCGACGCCTCCGGGAATGCCGACGCCTCCAGGTAAACCCCCGCCTCGGGAAAAGCCCCACGCCGGGAAAGCCGACGCCTCCGGGAAAAGCCCCACGCCGGGAAAGCCGACGCCTCCGGGAAAACCCCACGCCGGGAAAGCCGACGCCTCCGGGAAAGCCCCACGCCGGGAATGCCGACGCCTCCGGGAAATCTCCCTTCTCCAGGCGGGGAACTCTCCCTCCCTGCAGCGACCGGGCTCCTTTCCCAGCGGCCGTCATCCTGTGGGTCCGGCCAGCCCCAGCCAACGCCCAGTCCCGGAGGCCCTGCTCCCCAGTGGAAAGCTCCGAGGCGTAAAGCGGCTTTCACATGCCCTTCGGACGCCCCCCGATTCGATGATTTGATTGAAACGGTTGCGGAAGACTGGCATAATGGCTAAAGTACAGGCAAAGTCCTCCACCTTATAACGTCCCGCGCCCAACAGCGCGGCCCACCCCCAGGCGATTCCCGCGAGGCCATACCTCAATGACAGCCACCCAAGACAAGCTGAGGAAAATCGCCCGGGAGATCCTCTCCCTGAACGAACTGGACCTCATGGCGCTCCTGCCCGAGTACCAGAAGCGCATGGACAACTTCAACACCATCCAGGAATGGGAAGAGGCGGTGATCCTCTACTTCCTCATAAACGGGTGCCGCATCAAGAACATCCAGTTCTGCGAAAAAGTCAACCAGCTGAACTCCAACCCGAAGCGCACCGGTAACAAGGCGGACGACTGCGCCCGCCCGCGCCCGGAACTGAGCCTCGTGCCGCCCCCGGGGGCCGCCAAGCCCTAGCCAGGAGCCGACGGGAGAACGAAAGCCGGCTCCCGCGCTGACGGGGCTTCCCCTCCGCTTTCCCGCGGCCCGCCTCCCGCTCCGGAACGCCGCCGGGCTCATGGCGCGCCCGCCTTTCCCGCCCGCCTGAAAAGCGCGGCCGGGCCAAGTTTCCGCCGCTCCTGACGCGGCGTGGTTCACGCCCCCCACGGGGGCTTTTTTGGAGAGTTTTTTCCATGAGCAGGTTCGACGAGGGATGGAGGGCGGCGGGGCTTCTTGTTCCCCTGTCGGCGTTGCCCACGCCATACGGGGCCGGGGATTTCGGGCCGGACGCGGTGAAGCTCGCCCGCTTCGCCAGCGGCGCGGGCGCCCACTTCTGGCAGATCCTGCCGGTCAACCCGACCGCGCCGTCTCTGGGCAACTCCCCCTACTCGGGCTTCTCGGCCTACGCCGTCTGGGAACTCTACGCGAGCCCAGAAATCCTGTTCCGGGACGGGCTCCTGGATCGGGCCGACCTGCGCGGCCTCGAGATCCCCCCCGGCCCCCGCGTGGACTACCCCAGGGTCATCGCCGCCAAGAAAGAAGCGCTGGACAGGGCCTTCAGGAAGGCCGAGGGGGCCCTCTTAGACGATCCCGACTTCCGGGGCTTTCTCGCCTTCAACGGATCCTGGCTCGACGACTACGCCCTCTTCTCGGCCGCCAAGGACCGCTTCGGGGGCTCCTCCTGGACCGCCTGGCCCGATGACCTCAAGGACCGCAGGGAGGACGCGCTCCGCCACTGGGGGACCGCCCTCTCCCGGGAGATCCTGAGGGTCAAGTTCGGCCAGTGGAGGCTCTTCGGCCAGCTGACCTGGCTCAAGGCCCGTCTGGCCGATCTCCGAGTGGGGCTCATCGGGGACGCCGCCTTCTACGTGAGCCACGACTCGGCGGACGTCTGGGCCAACCGCGGCCTCTTCGCTCTGGACCACTCCGGGGAGACCGGGCTCATGGCGGGGGTGCCGCCCGACTACTACTCCGATCAGGGCCAGCTCTGGGGCAACCCCGTCTACGACTGGCCCAGGCACCGCGACCAGGGCTACGCCTGGTGGTCCAGGCGCATCCTCCACAACCTGGGGCTCTTCGACTGGACGCGGCTCGACCACTTCAGGGCCTTCGCCGCTTGCTGGACGGTAAAGCCGGACGGCCGGACGGCCCGCTTCGGGGAATGGCTCCCGGGCCCCGGCCGCGAACTGTTCGACCGCGTAGCCCCCGGGCGCGGGCTCAACATCATTGCCGAGGACCTGGGGGTCATCACCCCCGACGTTACCGAACTCAGGAAGTCCCGGGACTTCCCCGGCATGCGGGTGCTCCAGTTCGGGGCCGGGGATCCCGCGGGGCTCTCCAGCCACTGCCCTTTCCGCATCGAGCCGGACAACGTCGCATATTCCTCCACCCACGACTCCAACACCGCCCGGGGCTGGTACAGCCGCGAGCTGGACATCAAGGGCCGCCGCGCGCTGGATCTCCTGGCGGGCCGCCCGCTCGACTACGAGAGCGCGGCCCGCGCCCTGGTCACACTGGCCTGGTGCTCGCCCGCCGCCATCGCCGTTACCACCCTCCAGGATCTCTTAAACCTCGACCAGGAGCACAGGATGAACCTCCCGGGCTCCCCCGCCGGCAACTGGGAGTGGCGCCTCGGGAGCTTCGCGCCGCTGACGGAGCGCCTGGCCGGAGAGCTGGCCGAACTCGGGGCCGCGGCCGGCCGGGACAACTGGACGCACCCCAACACCCTCACCTACGAGGCCGCGGCGGGCCCTCCGGGAAAGGCCGGGGCCGACCCCGCGCCGTAAGGGCCGGGCTGGCCTGGCGCCCAATCACCTGCGGCCGTTTCCCCCGAAGAAGAGCGCCGGGATGCCGAAAGGGCCCGAGCGGGGCGGCGGTCCCCGTAGCCCCCGCACCCCGTCCCGTATCCACTCCTGACGCCGCGTCTCCCGCCCTTTGCCTCGGACGGTTTTTTCAGCCGCCGCCCTCTTCCGGGATCGGCGGTTTTTTTCCCCGAGGCCCGGCCTACGCAAGCCCAGATGACAAGCGGCCTGACTGGCTAGACAGGCGAGGCCGGAAGCTTGCGGCAGACCGTGCGCCCTAACCGGCCGCCCAACCCGGACGCTCCGAATGCCGCGGCAGGCCCGCCTTTCCCAGCTGAAGGACGCCCGTTCCCTGCGGAAGGCCCGCCTTTCCCCTCGGAAGGCCCGCCTTTCCCAGTTGATAGACGCCCGGTCCCTGCGGAAGCCCCGCCTTTCCCCTCGGAAGGCCCGCCTTTCCCCTCGGAAGGCCCGCCTTTCCCCTCGGAAGGCCCGCCTTTCCCAGCTGACAGACGCCCGTTCCCTGCGGAGTAATCCCGTCCCTTGCTGAATTCCCGCCGTTCCCTTGAGCCCGGAGATTTATGCTAATATGCGTCTGCGTTCGGGTCCTTTGAAGTTCCGGAGGCCCTTTGCCGCAGCGTTCGCTAGCGGGACCGGGGCGTTCCCTCGCTATTTCCCTTTCTCGCAATATAAAGACTTACCCTCTCTCGCAATATAATAGAGATAAAGTCCGCCTTTGAGCCCTCGCCCTCGCCTCTCCTTCCTGTACGCCCTCGCCCGTCCTGCCGTTTCAACAAGCGCCCGGCCGCACCTCGGCCCTCCCGTCGCCACCGGCCCGACCGGTTTTAATCCCCGCCCTGCCCGCAAAGCCCTTTATCCATATCACAGGCTCGAAAATGAAGACCTTCGTCGAACTCCACCGCCGCCTGATAGGCCTCGCTTCCGGGCTGGACGGGGAGCTCTGGGACCGGCTCCTTGCCTCCTTGAACCCGCCCGGGGAGACCCCCGGCGACGCGAAGCTCCAGGATCTGGCGTTCCGCGACGCCAAGGCCCTGGGAGGTTACGTCCCGGATCTCCGGAAGGTCATGCGGGACAGCCCGCCCGCCTCCGTCACCGCCGAGGAATACCAGGCCTTCTGCGGCATAGCCGCCCTCTACAACCTCGCGGCAAGGCTCCCCGTGGTGCTGTTGAGCATCCCGGACTACAGGGAAAACGCGAATTTAATCGAGCTCTACAACGGCTACCGCCAGACCCTGTCCGAGATCTTCTCATACCTGGCCGCCGCCGAAGCTGCCGCGACCCAAGCCTAGCTAACCCGGCAAGGCCGCCTAAGCCGGCCAGCTGGTTTGCAGGCTGGCTGGCAGACTGGCAGACTGACAGGCAGAGCAAGCCGAACGCGAACCGGAGCCACTCCTGATAATGCCGGAAGCTTCCCCTTAACGCCGCGCCGCCTGGCTCCCGCGCCGTCGGCCGTCCGCCCAGCGAAAGTCCCAGGAACCCGCGACATGGACCCCTACCCGGAAAAAGACTTACAGGACGGCCTTAGCCCCCGCGACGGGCAGGCCGAGGCCCCCGATGTCCTGGACATCTTCCGGCACGCCTGGCCGGTCATCTGGGAGAGGCCCTGGCAGGCCGCGTTGTTCGTCCTCGCGCTCGCCGCGGCGGAGGCCGTGGCTGACACCGCAGCGGCGAGGCTTCTCGAGCCCTTCGTCCCGGCAATAAAGGAATTCATGGTCAAGGGCCCGGAAAACGCCGAGGCCATGGCCGGCATGAACGCGGCCGCCGCCGCCCACGGGGGCTGGAGGCTCGCCCTGGGCGCGTTCCTGCCCTTCTTCGCGATGCCCTTCGTCTCGTTCGCCCTGTGCCGGGCCGCCCTCTCGCTGTGGGACGGCTACGCTCCGCGGGCCCGCGACCTCGCCCTGGCGGCGGCCTGCTACCTGAAGGCCCTGGTGGTCTTCCTTTTCCTGAGCGTCTACGGCG